>WRJP01000144.1 GCA_009778535.1 Propionibacteriaceae bacterium
ATCACCGAAGTGTTCGGCTTGAAAAAGAAAAATGGGTCGTCCACAGCCGCTTTGTCAGCCTTACTTCCGCTTGCTACATAGTTTCGGCCAGCGCCAATGATCTTCGACCTGGGAATCACCGGTGCCAGCAGCCGAGCTTCGCTCAAAAGCACCCGCTCTCCGGTGTACTTGACGTCTCCAGCCAACGGGTCGCCATTGAGTACGGCGATAGTCTGCGGATGCTGCCCGCTATCTTCGCTCAGTTCGACAACACCAAACGCGATGTTCCCTGCATTGGAAAAACGAACGATACGCATTACCTAACTCCTACCTAAATCCAGCCGATGTCCCAGCTGGCATCTTCTATGTCTGAACTTTAGACCACAGCTAACATTTCAGAACAGAACTGCTGCGATTCAACGCTCCGTCATTCCAACACGAAATGGAATTTTGCATTCAAGGTTTGACATCAAGGGAAAAAACCGATGGAGTTAGAGTGTGACGATGCGTTCTGGAGCGATGGCAGCGCTGCGGCTTGCCAATGCTGAAAAGGTACTAAAAGCAGTGAGAGCCTCACATGGCATGGTTCAGGCTGAGATTTCTAGGCAAACTGGACTATCCCCTGCATCAATAACCAATCTGGTGCGGGAGCTTGCTGATCGCGGAATGGTGGAAGTTGAGGACTTTGTCTTCAACGGACGGAAAGCCAAAATTGTTAAACCAAAGAGTGCGCCTGGCTATGTACTCGGTGTCGATGTGGGACGTTCCCATATCCTGATGTGCCTATGCGACTTGGGCTATCAGATCATCGCCGAACGCCGCGTTGACATGCCGCAAGGCATGTCAAGCAAGAACGGGTTGGAGTTGTCACACCAGCTTTATCACCAGATATTGGACGAAACAGGCATCGACCACGCCGCTGTGCTCCATGCCGGAGTTGGATTACCTGGCCCGCTCGATCACGTCACCGGCGAGATCGGCGCAATCGCAATGCTTCCAGAGTGGACCGGCGAAAACCTGCCAAAACTTTTCGCAGACACCCTCGACTTACCAGTGACCTTAGAAAACGACGCAAACCTCGGCGCACTAGGTGAATCTTTTTGGCCGCCAGCCCTCGGCACGAAATCGCTGGTGTATATCAGATTGGCGACAGGCATCGGCGGCGGACTCGTTCTGAACGGCGAACTGTACCGCGGAGCTGAAGGAACAGCCGGAGAAATCGGCCATCATTCTATTGACGAGTCTGGCCTGCTTTGCCGCTGTGGTAATCGCGGCTGCCTCGAAGCCATCGCCTCGGTTCCAGGTTTTCTGCAAGTTCTCGGCTCGGCGCTCAACCAAGAGGTGAATGTGGAGACCTGGGTCAAACTTGCCCGAAGCGGACATTTCACTGCGGTGCGTCTGATGGAGGATTTAGGCAAACATCTTGGGGTGGCTGTCGCAAATATCATCAACTTGCTCAACCCGCACCAGGTCATTATCGGCGGCCCGATCTCAGCAGTCGGCGACATTTTGATAGCTCCGCTACGTACCGAAGTCAGACAGCGCGGTGTCCCGGCGGCGACCAGGAGCGTCATTTTCGCAAAAGCACGGCATGGCGACTATTCCGAGGTGTATGGGGCCTGCCATCTGGCGTTGAACGCAGTGTTGCATTCATGATTTGAAGTGTCCATAACGATATTATTTCATTTTCATTCAAAGATTGCATTCCAGTCACTGATCTGCAAAGGTTGTCACCAGGTAACTTTTACTTCCTGACAAGTATCCGCAAGGAGCGCAGTGGCAAGCGATGTCATCATAGAGATGAAGGAAATCGGGAAAGATTTCCCTGGTGTCAAGGCGCTTGACAACGTAACGATGCGAGTACGCCGCAACACCATCCACGCTATCTGCGGCGAAAACGGCGCAGGCAAGTCCACGCTAATGAAAGTTCTGACCGGCGTGTGGCCGCATGGAACCTACCAAGGTAAGGTCATATTCAATGGTGAAGAGGTGCAGTTCAACAACCTGAAGGGTTCTGAAAAAGTCGGTATTGCCATCATTCATCAAGAGTTATCTCTAATTCCGGAACTATCTGTGACTGAGAATATCTTTATTGGCAATGAAGAAACTCACCGTGGCCTGATCGACTGGACCGCCGCCCATAAACGTGCCGAAACCATCATGGAACGCGTACATCTTGACGTCGACCCCAACACGCAGGCAAAAAACCTGGGAGTTGGCCAGCAACAGTTGGTTGAGATTGCCAGAGCGCTCTCAAAAGACATCCAACTGCTCATCCTCGACGAACCCACCAGTGCGTTGAACGAAGAAGAATCTGAGAACCTGCTCGAAATACTACGCAGACTCAAAGCTGAGTCGATCACGTCAATCATGATCTCCCACAAACTCGACGAGATCGCCAAGATTGCAGACGACATCACAGTCATCCGCGACGGACGCACGGTTGAGACAATCGAAGTCAAAGACGGCCAAGTAGACATCGACCGGATTATCGCAGGCATGGTAGGCCGCCCCCTGGAAAACCGCTATCCGCCGCACACTTCCGAGCCAGGAGCTGTGATCTTTGAGGTCAAAAATTGGACGGTAGAAAAGCCACTCCGTCAAGATCTGCTGTGCGCTAACGATGTCAGTTTCTTCGTTCGCGCCGGTGAAGTAGTCGGCTTTGCTGGACTAATGGGAGCCGGGCGCACCGAAACTTTCCGTTCAATCGTTGGACGTTCCTACGGTAACTACCGCAGCGGAAGCGTCTTTGTGAACGCCGAAGAAGCCAATACCAGCACCGTTCCGGCAGCAATCAAGGCTGGCATCGTCTATGTCCCCGAGGACAGGAAGCTGCTGGGACTCAACCTGCTCGATACCCTGTCACGAACGATAGTTTCGGCAGGCCTGAATCGTATTACCGAAAATGTGGGTCTAATCAACCAAGATAAAGAAGCTGTCGCCGCTGAGAAAGCCCGCACAGGTCTTCGCATCAAAACGCCCAGCATTGCCGAGGGCTTGGACAAACTCTCTGGCGGTAACCAACAAAAAACCCTGCTCGGAAAATGGCTATTCACTGAACCAACGGTGTTGGTGATGGATGAACCGACGCGAGGCATCGATGTCGGCGCGAAATATGAGATTTACAACCTCATCTTTGAACAGACCGACCAGGGTAAAGCTGTCGTCGTCATATCGAGTGAATTGCCCGAATTGCTGGGTATCTGCGACCGGATTTATGCCTTCCACGAAGGAAAAATCACTGGGGTTGTTGATGCGAAACAAACATCACAAGAGGAATTGATGCGACTAATGACCGGCATTACGCCAGCCGTGGCCGCCTAATGAAAGAACGGATATGAAATATCTAAAAGAGTTCTTTGGAGGCTCGATCCGCCAATCTGGCATGATCTTTGCCTTGCTATTCCTGATCGTCCTTTTCCAAATCCTCACTGAGGGCAAAGTATTGACACCAACCAATGCTATGAACATCATCAACGGCAATTCCTATGTTTTCTTGATGTCTATGGGCATGGTGCTCGTCATCGTCATTGGACAAATCGACCTATCAGTGGGGTCGGTAGCTGCTTGCACTGGCATCATCGTGGCGCTGTTAATGCATGAAGCAAATATCCCGTGGTGGACAGGTATTTTGATAGGACTTTGTATCGGCGCTGCTATTGGAGCCTGGCAAGGTTTTTTCTTGGCAAAACTCACCATTCCAGGCTTTATTACCACCCTGGCAGGAATGATGCTCTTTCGCGGTTTGCAAACCTATATTGGAAACTCGCGTTCCATACCGACCCCAGAAGAATTCTGGGTGCTGGGCGGCGGCGGTTCCAATGGTTCCTTACCCGACTGGGGGCCTGACCTGGGCTTCAACAATTCCACGATGCTGTTGGGAGCTGTAGCAATCGGGTTCTTGTGGTGGTCGAAACTGCGCTCACGACGAAAGCGGCTTACCCTAGTTGGCAGCGCAGAAGCATTGTGGATAACAGTTTCCAAGACCGCAATGCTCACGGCAGTGATTGGTTATTTCGCCTGGCTGTTTTCGTCTGGAACTTCCAGTTTGGAAGGCCGAGTCCACACCGCACTGCCCATCCCGGGCGTGATAGTCATCGCCTTAGCGATCTTCTACCACATCCTTTCCCAACGCACCCCGTTTGGTCGACATATCTACGCTGTAGGCGGCAACCGATTAGCCGCCCCGCTGACCGGCATCAACGTCGCTCGCACCTACTTCTTCACGATGATGAACATGTCCATATTGGCGGCGCTGGCAGGAATGATGTTTATTGGACG
>WRJP01000145.1 GCA_009778535.1 Propionibacteriaceae bacterium
ACAGTGCCGGATGCTCCAAATAAATCCGGTTGAGATCCTTTATCAAAAGTTGTAGCCCACGGTGTCCCTCAAGTTCGCTGACCCACCATTCCAAACTGACACCCTCGTTAAACTCGGGGCGTTGTCCGAATTCGCAGCCCATGAAAAGTAACTGCTTGCCTGGGAAAGACCACATGAACGAATAGAAAGCCCGCAGCGTCGCAAATTGCCGCCAAGCCTCTTGAGGGACTTTATTTATCATCGACCCTTTGCCATGCACTACTTCATCGTGCGAAATCGGAAGGATGAAATTCTCCGAATAGGCATAAACCATTGCGAAAGTCATTTCGTGATGGTGATACTGCCGATAGATCGGTTCCAAGTTGAGATAACGCAGCGAATCATTCATCCAGCCCATATTCCACTTGAAACTAAAGCCCAAGCCATTCTTTTCAACCGGGGCGGTGACTCCGCCGAAGGCCGTCGATTCCTCGGCGATTATTGTTACGCCTGGGACACGTTTGGTGACATGAAGATTCACATAACGCAGGAAGTCTATGGCTTCTAAGTTTTCGCGCCCTCCATAACGATTCGGAACCCATTCCCCCTCGTTCCTGGAGTAATCCAGATAGAGCATACTGGCGACCGCATCGACACGCAGCGCGTCAACGTGAAACTCAGTGACCCAATACAGAGCGTTTGAAACCAAGAACGACTTAACTTCATTGCGTCCGTAGTTGAAAATGTATGTTCCCCAGTCTTTGTGTTCGCCCTGTCTGGGGTCGGAATGTTCATAAAGTGCAGTGCCGTCGAAGCGTCCCAGCGCCCATTCATCTTTCGGGAAATGTCCTGGAACCCAGTCCAGAATCACACCGATACCTGCCTGATGTAAGCAGTCAACCAGGTAGCGAAACTCATCGGGACGACCCAGGCGGGACTGCGGCGCGAAATA
The DNA here is from genome assembly GCA_009778535.1 of Propionibacteriaceae bacterium. Lineage (GTDB taxonomy): Bacteria > Actinomycetota > Actinomycetes > Propionibacteriales > Propionibacteriaceae > Propionicimonas. The sequence goes on from WRJP01000145.1 coordinate 932, forward strand.
TCCGGTGACTTGGTATCCCCAAGAAGGTTCGTAGGGATGTTCTGCCACCGGCATAAACTCGACGTGAGTAAACCCCTGCCATTTGACGTATTCGACCAACTCTTGTGCCAACTCCAGGTAGGTTTTCCCCTTGCGCCACGAACCGAGATGCACTTCATAGATAGACATCGGCGCGGTACTGGGCTGTGCTTTTGCACGTTCGGCCAGCCATATATCGTCTCCCCAAGCATATTTGCTGGTGTAGACGATTGACGAGTTCGCAGGTGCCTGCTCGAAGAAGAAACCAACAGGGTCGATCTTTTCATGCCAGTTGCCATCGGCACCGTGAATGTTGTACTTGTAGAGCGAACCGGTTCCAATCCCGGCTATGAACAGTGCCCATACTCCGGTGCCGGGGATCAACTGCATCTGCTCCCCAGTCCAACCGTTGAAATCCCCTTCGATTCGCACCGCTTTGGCGTTCGGCGCCCAAACTGCGAATCTGGTGCCGTGCAGCAGGCCACGCTCGTCGTCAACTACGCTGGTCTCGTGCGCTCCTAGTCTGCGCCAGCATTCGGTGTCGCCGCCGTTGTGAAAACCCTCTAAATCTGTACTCGTCAAGCCACCGCATTTATCGTAGGTCATCGCAACTCCTTCGTTTTTCAATCGAATCCAGGCAGTTATTGCCCTCATCATGTCGTGTATTTCGTACCAATGCGAACATCAGCTACACACCGCTTAACGTATCACTGTCAGGATATGTGCGGGTGCTGCGGGAGGAAGTCGAACAAAATTATGTTCTCCCCAGTTAAATTCAACCTGGGTCAACTCGTCAAATAACTTCAACTGCTGACCTTGAGCAAAGCCTAACGCAGCATAGTCCACATGAACCTCTGACTCGGGGGTGCCGGTGGCGTCGAGTGAGCAGATGACAAAAACAGTGTCGTCGTGAACCCGTTTTGAAAACGCGATAACTTGATCGTGCGGGACATGGTGGAAAGTGATATTCCGCAACTGCTGTAAAGCCGGATGTGCGGTGCGTATTTGGTTCAGCTTCCCAAGCAGTGCACACAGATTTTCTTGGTCGTAGTCCCGGGGTCGGTATTCGTATTTTTCGGAATTGAGATACTCCTCACCGCCCAGCCGCAGCGGTTCGTGCTCAAAGTACTCGAAACCGGAATAGACTCCCCAACTCGGCGACATCGTAGCTGCCAAGATCGCGCGAATGGCAAATGCGGCCGGATTGCCGCTCTGCAAGAAGAATGGATTGATGTCTGGAGTGTTCACAAAGAAATTTGGACGGAAGAAGGCGGCGCTTTCCTGCGATAGTTCATTCAGGTATTCGGTCAACTCCCACTTTGCATTACGCCAGGTGAAGTAGGTGTACGACTGCTGAAAACCAACCTTTCCCAGCGCGTGCATCATTTCGGGTTTGGTAAAGGCTTCGGCAAGAAAGATCACATCAGGGTCGGTTTTCCGGATTTCAGCAATCAGCCACGCCCAAAAACGCACCGGTTTGGTGTGCGGATTGTCAACTCGAAAGATACGTACACCGTGTTCCATCCAGAACCGCACGATGTTAAGAATTTCGTGATAGATGCCGTTGGGATCGTTGTCGAAATTGAGCGGGTAGATGTCCTGATACTTTTTTGGCGGATTTTCCGCATACGCTATCGTGCCGTCCAGGCGAGTGGTGAACCATTGCGGATGTGTTTTCACCCAAGGATGGTCAGGCGAACATTGGAGGGCTAGATCAAGCGCAACTTCCATTCCAAGATCGTTGGTTTTTTTAACGAATCTGGCGAAGGCCGCAAAATCGCCGAGGTCGGGGTGGATAGCGTCATGGCCGCCAGCTTCAGCACCGATTGCCCAAGGAGAACCTGGGTCGGATGTAGCGGGTTCGAGAGTATTGTTTTTTCCCTTGCGGTATGACATCCCAATCGGGTGGATCGGCGGCAGGTAGACCACGTCGAAACCCATACCTGCAATACGTTCCAGCAGTTCATGGCAGGTATCGAAGTTCCCCGAAGTCCAAGATTCTGACTTGGAGTTGTAGACCGCTCCAATCGAACGAGGGAAAAACTCATACCATGCGGAGAAAAGCGACTTTTTGCGATCTACGAAGATGGGGTAGTTCGGTGTGGACGAGACTAACTCCCGCGGGCGATGCTGGCCCATCACCTGCTGTAGTGACTCTTGGTCTATTACTTCCAGAAGTTGGTTTGCAGTGGACTGAGGATTAAGTGCCGTAACTGCCTGTTCCAAGATTTTCGCCACAGCCGAGTCATCAACCTTGGACGCAGTTTGCTCCAGTAGCGCCCGTCCTTCTAAGCAGACCAGTTCTACGTCGATGTTGGCAGCAAGTTTGGCGTGGGCGTTGTGGAGCCAGGTATTCCACGGGTCTGACCAACCTTCAATCTTGAAAGTCCACAAACCTATTTCGTCGGGGGTAAAAAAAGCCAGCCAAGGATCGAGTCCTACGGGCTCAATCGCATCCATTTCAATTCGGGTTTGCACCTGGTTGGGACTGGTCAGCAGCACCGAAGCGCACACCCCGTCGTGGCCTTCCCGAAAAACTACTGCTTGGATCGGAACTAACTCGCCGACAACAGCTTTTGCGGGATATGAGCCGCCCTCAATCACCGGCGCTACCTTCGTTATCGGAATCCGGCCGAATCCTGGCAGGTGAGCAGGCGCTGCGGAAGTTTTTAACGGTGTCGCTGTTTTGGGAGGGTTCGTGGCTTTTGGCTTTTTTGAGGTCTTTACCGGGTTCTCGCTTGTTGGCAGTGGCGTGCTCATAGCCACAAATTACTCTGTTAGCTGGCTTTGGGTACAGATTGCTTGAAATGAGGCGAAAGTGCTCGCCTTTTGGAATGGCTAGCTGCGGTGCTAGCTTGGGTTCGTGGAAAACCCTCGAACCCGACATGCCATCTTGTGCAAAGAGATTGCAGAACACCGCCGCCGCTACTACCTGCTCGATGAGCCTACGATTACCGACGGCGATTTTGACCAGTTGATGCGCGAATTGATTGACATTGAGACCGCACATCCCGAATTGGTTACGCTCGATTCGCCTACCCAACAAGTCGGGGGTCAAGCAGGGGCAACATTCGCGCCGGTAACCCATCTGGAGCCGATGTATTCATTGGACAATGCCTTCTCGCGTGAAGAATTCAACGCTTGGACGCAACGTGCGAGCAGCGGAATTACCGATGCTGAGCTTGGAAGTTCC
>WRJP01000146.1 GCA_009778535.1 Propionibacteriaceae bacterium
CTCATCGAGCCTCAACATTGCTGGTTATAGTTTGGGTTCAGGGAAATCCATAACAATAGGAACTTTTGGAAACAAACCAGATGGTAAAGGAGTCTATTTTAATCTTGAAGCCTATGGGAAATTTAAAACTGGATACTCGATAGCGAACTCTGGATTAACGAAAGACAATTTACTTACGCTTAGTAGGTACATAAAAGACAATAACAAGTGGAAATGTCCTGAAAATTGTTCATGGTTTGCCGCGAATGCATGGAACAAGTTTGCAGATAAAAGCAAGCAAGTATCGGCAGGGATTGTTGCCACACCAACAACGCTTAAGGACAATATTAGCAAGTTGTCTGGTTCCAAGAAGAACATACAACTTCCAACAGTCAAGAAAGGTGAAGTCATGCGCTTGGGAACAGATGGTAAGCTCAAAGCCGCCAGCTCAAAAACCATAAACACTAGTTCGGGAAGCGACAGTTCCTCGGGTTCTTCATCGTTGGCCGTGTGTTTCTGATTGGCTGGAAAGGACAAGAAAGGCTTTCGTTGTGCCCGTAAACTTTGATTATTATCACGCGCTTGGCTATTGGCATATCTCGCAGATGGCCGTGTTAATCATCGCCATCATTGTCACTGTGGCTCTGCTACACAGAAGGATTGTTTCGCGTGGCAGTTTGATCCTTCGTCTGATTCCACTCGTTCTGATTTTAGGCGTCTTTATGAACATTGACATGTGGATGAACGAGGGTGTGGGAAATCCAGAGCCTGAATACGACACATCTGAATACGATTTATTTGGCGATATCAGCGTTCACTACTCGTTCCTCGGCTTTGTTGCGGGTATCGGTTTGATTGCTGTCCTTTTGAGTCTGTGGGTGCGACGCAGAAGGCGAAAGCGACAGCAACTAAACAAAGGAAACCAGCTCATTCTTGTCGATTGAGCAGAGCCTAGGCTCAATCTGCTAGCGCAGTCGATACACCGGCATTCTGCTGACAGCAACCACCGGGGTCGGCGCTGAACCTGTGTGAGAGGCACCCCTCAATCGTCTTCCTGCACTTTAGTTGCAGGATCCATAACACGAATGCTGCGACGCTGCGCAGCACATCCTTTCTTGCTTCAGTAGTTCTTGCAATGGATTCTCGACGCTGCGACTGCGCGCAGCGCAGGCTCTGCGACTGCGCGCAGCGCAGGCTCCCTCCGCTGGTTGAGCCTATGCGCTAGCTTCAAGTTGTTCAGTTGCGGCGGGGGTTTCGTCAAATCCGAAGTCGATGAGTTCCATTGCAGCGAATGAATAGCGGGCAAAGATCAAATTCTTGACCTCATTGGCTGCTCCGATCGGTTCCGATACTGAAACTGCACCATAGTGGTAGGCCATCTCAGATTGGGCGTGATATGCCTTGTCAGGTGCTAAGAAGAACGACCCCACAGCGATATGCCGTCGTCCTTGTGAGCGCAGATTCAAGATGGATTGGGCAACAGATGGCCCAGAATCATCGACGACTGCCGCTAGACATGGCAGGTGGTGATTCGTTGACCACTGCCTAGCTCGCCGCGACAGCAACGCACTTCCGCGAACATCTCCGGCCGATGCAGCCGAGAGTATCAATCCGTCGAGTTCCAAGCAGCGGGCATTACTGAGGGCAGTACGCACCCTAGCATCCAAAACTTTCAACAGACACACTTCTGGGCCGAGCGGACGTGACGCGATGAATCGTACTTGCGGGAAAGCCGCCTGAGAGTGGTTGATGAGATTCTCGACATCTGGATGGCAGGTGACGGCATTGTTCAAGTCGAGGGGGACGAAGACGATCTCCTTGACTCCATGGTCAACCAATCGGGTCACTACCTGAGTTGCATTCTGCGGAGCCGCTTCCAGAAATGCCACGTGGGATGTCATCCCCAATTTCATTTCTTGCATACCGTGGCGCAACTCCAATGCGATTTGGGTAACTTTGGGGTCTTTGCTTCCCCAACTAACAATGACCAGTGCCGGAGCAGTCATCACTCATTCTTCCTGTCAAAACTCAGCTATTGGCGTATTCGCCGGCCAATAGTTAAGCCTTGTAGTATCCAAGAGGTAAAGCAAGAATCGTCAACCACAATGTGAGACGACTTCTCACATTGTGGGATATTGCGCTCAAGCGGTTTTATTCCTGTGTAGAGGTCAGAATTCTCCTCTACTGATGAGGTGGCGGTTGGGCTATTTGGCTAGAGCTGCGCTGCGGTCGCGGGCTGCCTCTAATGCCTGCATGAAAGCAGCCTTGACCCGATTTTTTTCCAACTGGCGCAGCGCGGCTGCGGTAGTGCCACCAGGGGAGGTAACTCTTTCTCGAAGCAGCGCCGGGTGTTCCCCGCTTTCAACAAGCAGTTTCGCAGAGCCGTATAGGGTTTGCGTCACCAGCTCGGCTGCTATTTGCCGTGGCAGTCCCAGCATCACTCCAGCATCAATCATGGCTTCGGCTACGAAGAACAAATACGCCGGTCCCGAACCAGAGATAGCTGTAACCCCATCTTGATATGCCTCGGGTACGACGACTACTTTTCCAACGGTTCGCAGCAGCGCGCAGACTTGCTCGACTTGTTCGGCGCTGGCATCCTGGCCTGCCGAGATGGCAGTCATCCCTTCAGAAACTTGGGAGGGAGTGTTGGGCATCACACGTACCACAGGAGTGCCAACTGGCAGCGCAGCTTCAATGCGAGCAATGGTGATTCCCGCGCAAAGCGATGCCACCAAGGTGCCGCTGCTGATATTAGCTGCCAACTCGGGAAGCACCGTGTCGATGTCTTGCGGTTTGACGACGATTACGACTATCTGGGCGGTCTGCGCCGCCTGCGCAATGTCAGATCGTTGAATGTTGTAGGTCGAAACCATTTCATCCAGCCGTGATGCGTAGCTATCCACGGCAAGAATGTCGTGCGGTTCCCAGGATGCCCGTAACAGCCCAGCTATCAGGTTTTCACCCATGATGCCGGTTCCAATGACAGCTATTTTGCTCACGTCAATAGCTTAGCTGACTCCCGCCGCTCTGGTTTGTCGCCGTCACATGAGGAACGTATTGAAAGCCTCGGGGTGAGGCTTTGCATTCCCACATTGATTAGTCGGGTCAACTCCGGGCGCCTGTCTAAGGAGCGACGAGAGTTTTTTTCAATGAATTTCACCTTTTTTCATAAAAATCTTGACAAAAATGGGGATTTTTGGAGTATCGTGGAGTAAAGTGGTGAAACATCGAGAGGAGGAATCTGTGTTTTTAGGCACCTTCAACTTGAAACTTGACGACAAAGGACGATTCTTCCTTCCCGCAAAGTTCCGCACGGCGATGGCAGCCGGTTTGGTGATAACCCGACAGCATGATCGTTGTCTGGCGATCTGGCCCACAGATGTTTTCATCACAGAGATGGCGCAAGCCGCAAAAGGCCCATCAAAAAACGAAGCAACACGCGCCTATCAGCGCATGATCGCTTCTGGAGCATCCGACGAGCTGGCAGATGGCCAGGGACGAGTATCAATTCCACTGCCGCTGCGGACGTATGCCGGATTAGCAAAAGACGTAGTAGTGATTGGCGCGTTCAATCGCCTAGAGGTTTGGGACATCACCGAATGGGAGCGGTACCTGGGTACCCAAGAAGAAGCGTTTGCAGCCCTGGATGAATCAGGCGCAGACATGGATTGATTGGTGCGGTGCGGTTCCAGCCCGAAGCGCCCTGACACTACTTCCCCAGTGCCAGGTGGCCACTCGGACTGGATCCACTTCGCATCAATGAAATAACGAGGAGAACGATTGTGAGCACTGTGGCGACTGTTCACGTTCCGGTGTTACGCGAAAGGGTGATTGAACTCTTGACACCGGCGATGTCTGCCTCGCAGCCATGGCTCATTGACTGCACGTTGGGGTTGGCCGGACATGCGAAGGCGGCACTGGAGGCATTTGAGAATGTCCGCCTCCTCGGCATTGACCGTGACCAGCAAGCTCTGACAATAGCTGCACAGCGCCTAACTGAGTTCTCTGATCGCATAGAACTTGTTCATGCCGAGTTTGACCAACTGACCCAAGTCATGGACGACATCGGAGTGAACAAGGCTGCCGGAATCTTGCTAGACCTCGGCCTATCGTCAATGCAAATAGACCAGCCTGAGCGCGGCTTTTCCTATATGAGCG
>WRJP01000147.1 GCA_009778535.1 Propionibacteriaceae bacterium
TAGATACCGCCAAACGCAAAGCTGCCGCGGCTGGCAACCCTGGAACAAAATCAAAAGTGCCGCTAGGAGACGTAGCGAGTCTGGCTGACATGTGGCTAGATGAAGAAATCAGTTTCCAAGCATTGACGTCGGCACCAGCGGCCTACGACCGGCAGCTTTGGCTGGAACAGACCTTTCCAGCTTGGAAGTCGCTGCTGCGACCCGTTGCCACCGCCCTAGTGATGGCACAACAAAATATGGTGCCCGTCCTTGAACAAGATGCCGCTTCCCAGATGTGGACACCAATGATAAAGATGGCTTCTAACGCCATGCTGGGAACCCAGCTAGGCAACAGCTTGGGGCAGTTGACGAGCATCGTTTTGAGTGGCTCAGATTCCGGACTTCCACTGGTTCCACAACCGCAAGTGATCCTGCTACCCGAAAATATCGCTGAATTTGAAGCCGGATTAGATCAATCATCTTCAGACATTCTGCTATTTTTGACGCTGCGGGAAACCGCCCGACAACGACTATTCGCCGCCGCAGGTTGGCTAGGACCCGGACTGCTAGCCCTTATCGCGCACTACGCTGACGACATCACCATAGATGCCGATGTTCTCCAAGCAGAACTAGAAGAACGCATGCGTGAAACTGATTGGTCGTTTAACCAAGGCGAAAGACCAGAAAAGATATTCGGAGCACCGCTAAAGAGCATCTTTGCACCAAGTCGAACTCCAGCACAGGATGAGATTTTGGAACGCCTTGAGACCTTGCTTGCCCTAATTGAAGGTTGGGTTGACGACGTTATGTCGCAAATCACCAAAAATCGGATGCCAGCAGCAGCCGCGCTCAGCGAAATGATGCATAGACGCAGTGCAACCGGCGGGCCCGTCCAAATCGCACTCAAAACCATGGTTGGCATCGAACTGCGGCCGCGACACACCCGTGATGCCAGGAATTTGTGGGGTGCTATCCGTGCAAAGCAAGGAACTGAAGCAAGAGACGCATGCTGGCGACATCCCGATCTGCTTCCAACGGTGACTGATCTTCGTGACCCGCTGGGATTTGCCGAGCGTGGTTCAATGCCCGATTCCGATGCAGATTTCGACTCAGCCTTGTCAAAATTGCTCGAAGAATCGGATTAATCTTGACCCGAACAGCCGAAACCGATACTTTTTCATCACCGGACCTCCAATGGAACGCACGCAGGGGAAGGCGAGCGAGGCCAGCGGAGGTCTGGTTTTTCACCAAAATTCCCGCCTTTTCTAAAATTTGTGCCAGTTACGCCTTGCTAGCAGGCACAAATGTCGTAGACTTTGGATGAAAATGACTCATTAGCCATCAGACAAAACAACTTGAGGAGACAAAGTGGCAGAAGATACTTATACAGGCTCGTTCTACTGTGTGAAGTGCAAGGAACACCGTGATGCTACCGGCAAGATCGAAGTGAATGCCAAAGGTACCCGGATGGCAAAGGCAAAGTGCCCCACCTGTGGGACTAGCTTGACCAGATTCTTACCAAAAGCAAAGTAACTATTTGCGCAGTCGCCTAGATCACAATCTAGGCGACTGTTTCATTTTAGAGGCAAACCAGCTACTACCGCCCGCGGGTTACGTATCTCCCGCTGGTTGCTGCCGTCCAATTCCCGAAGCTGACAGCTAGTTGTAACAACTGTTGTCTGTCGTCATTGATCTTGGTTTCGGCTTGCCACTGATTACCTTTTGGTTGCAACGTTGAGCTATGCGAAACTCGACAGCATGGTTACTGCGTAAGCCAAGTCACCCAATTTGGCGCGCGCCTGGCTCATTGCAGCTTGGACTTGAAAGTCAAGTCATTCTCGAAGATGTTCCGCCCGAATGCGCTGCTATAGTCGCAACGTTGAATCGTCCCCACACTAAACAAGCACTACTACACTCGTCTCCAACTCTTGACCCAAGCTGGATTGACTGGCTGCTCGCAACACTTGATACGGCAGGACTGTTGCAAGCTGGGAGCTTACAGGTGAAGCAAAATGTCGAAATTGTCGGCGGACAGGGACTCGCCGCATTAATCCAAACCGCTCTTGCCAGCAATGAAGTGAATGCAGAACTGACCCACGAACTGCACCGAGAATCCGGTCTGGTGGTCATTGCACAAGAAACCTTCGAGCCAGACCGTAGTTTGCTTGCCAAGCTGGTTTACCAAAAACGCCCCCATCTGATAGTCCGCGCTGAACCTGGCCGTGCCAGAGTGGGCCCCTTAGTCGTCCCAGGAATTACGTCATGTCTTAACTGCCACGACCTTTTCCTTGGCACAAACGACGACGCTTGGCCGTATCTACTTGCCCAACTGTGCCGCTTGGTTGGCAAACCGGAGCCATATCTATGTAACTGGGTTGCGGCGACCACTGCCCTGCAAGTTCATGCTTTCATTAACGACACTGAGCCTGATGGTTTGGGACGGGTACTTGAGGTAAACATAAAAGATCACGCACTGCGGGAACTCACTTTGGCAGCACATCCAGAATGCCCCTGCACGCTATTGACACCAGAGCGTTTCTGGTATGAATCTGGAGCGCCTTCCGACCCAACTCAAATAGAGAGCGTGCCTGGCTCGGGTGATTCCTACGTAACATAGCCGAGCTTCTTCCCGTAGCTGGGCTGATGACGAAACCAGCGAGTAAGGAAGCATACCTTCTTGCATCCCAGCGATTGCGACCGCTTTCCACTCCAAACCTTTGCAGGCGTGGAGCGTAGCCAGTCGAACTCGTGATTCGGTCGCCCGGATTGAATCGTCATTGTTTTGTACCCACACTGGAATCTTTGCTGCTTTCAGCGCTTCTTGCAGAACTTCGGCTTGGGCATGTACGCGAAACAGTACCGCCAGCTCGTCCCATGCCACTCCGCTTGCTTTTTGAGTCAAAAGCCAATCAGCAATCGCCGCTGCTTCTGCGGCTGCGTCTGCATGTTCTCCAAATTCCGGAGGCGTTCTAGCTGAAGTTTTTGACGTCAATATCGCAGCCGGAATTTCGTTCGCTTCTGCAAAATTGTTGGCAAACGACACAAGCTGTGGGCTTGAACGATAATTCGATTTGAATCTGACCAGTTCAGCATCAGGAAATTCTTCTTCAAAATCGAGCAGATACCGCGCTGTAGCCCCAGCAAAACCATGGATAGTTTGCGCCGGATCGCCAACGACAGTGATGTCCTGATTTTCCCCCAACCACAAGCGCAGTAATGCAAACTGCAACGGACTGGTATCTTGAAATTCATCGACCAACAGATGCCGGTAGGTCTGGCGAACCTGCTGCGCGATACCTGGTTTCTCATCCAACATCGCACAACAGCACAACAGCACATCGTCAAAATCTATATAGCCTTGGCTAGCCTTAACATACTCGAAACGCCCCAGGATTCTCGATGTCTGCTCCAAATCCATGCCCAGCACTTCGCGTTGCGCCTTGTGTGCCCGTGCAGCATATTCGGCCAATGCGACGTTGTTTGTTTTAACCCACGACAGTTCACCCGAAAGCGTGCGTAACTCTACCTCGCTGCATGCGGCACCTACGTCTTTTGCAGCCTCACGTAAGAGCCCGGATCGGTCTGGAAGCAGCTTTGGCACCTCGAATCCGTATGCCTTCGGCCAGAAATGTTTTATTTGCCGTAAAGCCGCGCTGTGAAAGGTGCGAACCGTAACCCGAGTCATCCCCAACTCTGAAACTCTTTGCGCCATTTCAGCAGCCGCCCGATTGGTGAAGGTGAGAGCCAGGACAGCACTTGATTCATACGCACCTGTGGCTACTTGATATGCGATTCGGTGGGTTATTGCTCGGGTTTTCCCGCTTCCAGGGCCAGCAAGAACCGCCAGCGGAGCCGATAGTTGCGCTGCTTCGCACTGCTCAAAGTCAAGATCGCTCAGTATTTTGGCTTCCACGGACATGCAGCAACTTTATGCAACCACAACTACAGATTTTGGGTTTGCGGCAATTCTTGGACAGAAAATGTCTGTGGGAGGCCTTAAAGTAGAAGTTGCCATGAATAGTAATGTCGCTAGCGCCGGATGTGAGTTGTCAACCGAAGTACCGTCGGGCATCTGCGTCTATCAGGCCGAGACGATCCA
>WRJP01000148.1 GCA_009778535.1 Propionibacteriaceae bacterium
CAAAACGCCCCCGTGCTAACTCCCTCAAGGTGTCCACATCGCCGGCAGCCTGGTGGCCAAACCGAAAGTTCTCCCCCACAACTACCAACTGCGGATGCAACCCGATAAGCACTTCGGACACAAAACGTTCCGGCGGCCAAGTCGCAAATTCCTTAGTGAACCGTACGACTTCAACTCGATCTGCCCCGTAGTCCAACAAGAGATCAATACGGCTTTCCAAACTACTGAGCAACATCGGTGGAGCATTGGGAGTCAGCACCGAAAAAGAGTGCGGCCAGAACGTGACGACAACCAGCGGCAACTCAGGATGAATCTCACGCGCCTTAGCTAGCACCGCCTGGTGCCCCGGGTGCACTCCGTCAAAGTTCCCAATGACAACTGTTGTTCGTTCCATAGCGCGACGATTCTACTAAAAGACACCGCTAAAAATTGCAACCCGTCAGGAAACAAAGACCGCAACTGGGACAGCTTCGTCACCTTCGCCGCGATACAACGCCAGGAATTCACCTGCGTGAATGATCGCGGTGGGATTTGCAGGTACCCGAAGTTGGATGCGCCGCCCGTAGCGAACCTGAGCAGCCTGAGCGGCATCAGTTTCAATAAACGGAAAGACCTGTTTGGCCACCGTCGCCAACTCAATCACCGCATCCGTGTGAACCGCTTCGGGTGTGAGTGCATCCGCTACCGAAAAACTACCAATTCGGGTACGGCGCAGCGCGGTTAAATGTGCCCCTACCCCCAGATCGCGGCCAAGATCACGAGCTAGCGCCCTGATATACGTACCGGATGAACAGTCCACCAGCACATCAACATCAAGAAAATGCGAACCGGCAGCAACCGGCTGATTCAACAACTCAAATCTCGAAACTGTCACCTTCCGCGGCTTCAATTCGACATCGACACCTTGACGAACCAGAGCGTATGCCCGCTTCCCATCCACCTTGATAGCGCTGACAGCACTGGGAATTTGTTCAATCTCACCGACATAGGCAGCCATCGTTGCTTGAAGCAACTCGGGAGAAATACCGCCAGCAGCAACCGGCACGCCCAACGGTTCCCCTTCGGCATCATCTGTGGTGCTCGCTTGACCGAACCTGACCGTCGCCAGATATTGCTTGTCTTCACCCGCGAGGTATCCAAGCAGCCGCGTCGCCCTACCGATACCGACGATCAGCAGCCCTGTCGCCATCGGGTCAAGTGTTCCAGCATGCCCAGCTTTCTTTACCCCTAGCGCCCGCTTCACCGCGGACACCGCCCGCTGCGAAGTAAGACCGCTCGGCTTGTCCAGCAATATCAGCCCACTAGCTTGCAACTATTCGCTCTCATCGTCATGTTTATATGGGTCAGCTTCGCCAGCAAAGCAAGCATCTGCTGCCAGCGCGGCCACCTGAGCATCATGGAGGCGAGCCGCAGCGAGCGCACCTTCGATCTGGGCAGCGGTGTCGTCTAATGCGTCCAGCACGAAAGTTAATGTCGGGGTGAACTTCATCCCTAGCTGCTTCCCCACTTCGGAGCGCAACAGGCCAGTCGCTGACATCAAAGCCGCTGCCGAATCGCTGCGGGCTTGTTCATCACCGTACACAGTGTAGAAAATCGTGGCATCGCGGCCATCTTTGCTCATCCGCACCTCAGTAAGAGTGATAAAACCTAGCCTTGGGTCTCGAATCCGGCGTGCCAAAAGCTCAGCAACGATCACTTTGATTTGCTCAGCCACTTTGAAATAACGTGGATTGGCCATGCCAGTGCCTCTTTCGTTTGCCGCAGTAAACCTACTTAGAACCCTTGTCGAACTGCTATGTCCTTGGCTTTTCAACCATCTCGAAGGTTTCAATGATGTCGTCGACTTTGATGTCATTGAAATTCGCCAAGGTGATACCGCATTCGTATCCGTCGCGGACTTCGGTTACGTCGTCCTTCTCACGCCGCAGCGAAGCGATAGTAGTTTGAGCTACCACCACGCCGTCACGTATCAAACGTGTCTGCGCATTGCGTCTGATCGAACCGTCGATCACCATACATCCAGCAATCATTCCAGCCTTAGAGGAACGGAAGATTTCACGAATCTGTGCCTGTCCGCGAGTCTGCTCCTCATAGATCGGCTTCAACAAGCCCTTAAGAGCTGCTTCCACGTCGTCGATTGCTGCATAGATGACTGAGTAGTAACGAATGTCAACGCCCTCGGCGTCAGCTTTCTGGGTGGCTTTACCTTCCGCCCGTACATTGAAGCCGATGATGACAGCTTCCGATGCCGCCGCCAGATCAACATTCGTCTCAGTGACGGCACCAACACCACGGTCGATGACCCGAATGGCCACCTCGTCGCCCACATCGATTTGCAGCAGAGCATCTTCCAACGCCTCTACTGAACCTGCCGAATCGCCCTTCAAGATGAGCTTCAACTCGGTGATCTCGTCGGACTTCTTCATCTTCTCCAGCAATTCGGCGATGGTAAGACGCTTTGTCCGTTTCGCCATTTGAGCCGCGCGATGACGTGCCGTTCTTTCCTCAGCAATCTGCCGCGCCATCCGGTCATTGTCAACAACCAAGAAGCTGTCGCCAGCGCTAGGCACCGAAGTCAGACCCAGCACCTGAACCGGCATTGAAGGCGGAGCTTCATCAACAACTTCTGCCTGATCGTTTATCAAGGCACGAACTCGACCAAATGCGGTACCGGCCACGATTGAATCGCCGGTACGCAGCGTGCCGCGGTGAACCAAGACCGTCGCAACCGAACCCCGTCCTTTATCGAGGTGCGCCTCGATAGCAACGCCCTGAGCTGGCATATCGGGATTCGCACGCAAGTCCAAAGTAGCATCGGCTGTGAGGACGATTGCCTCCAGCAGTTTGTCGAGGCCAACGCCCGTGATTGCCGAAACATCCACAAACATCGTCTCGCCGCCATATTCTTCGGGAACCAGACCATATTCGGTGAGCTGGCCGCGCACCTTTACCGGATCAGCTTCTTCCTTGTCAGTCTTGTTTACTGCCACGACGATTGGAACACCGGCTGCTTGCGCATGGTTCATCGCCTCAACGGTTTGCGGCATCACACCATCGTCTGCCGCCACGACCAACACAGCGATATCGCTGGACTGGGCGCCGCGAGCACGCATAGCGGTGAACGCCTCGTGACCTGGCGTGTCAATGAAGGTAATCCGTCTTTCCAGTTCATCCACGGCTGTAGAAACCTGATACGCACCGATAGCCTGCGTGATGCCCCCAGCTTCCCTGGCGACAACATTGGTGTTTCGCAAAGCGTCGAGCAGCTTCGTCTTGCCGTGATCGACATGTCCCATAACTGTAACTGTCGGAGGACGCGCTACCAGATCTTCTTCAGCTCCGGCGTCTTCCCCGAATTCAATGGCGAAGGACTCCAAGAGTTCGCGATCCTCATCTTCGGGAGAAACCACTTGAATGTCGTAGTTCAACTCCAGCCCGAGAACCTGCAAGGTCTCATCCGACACTGATTGGGTGGCATTTACCATTTCACCTTGGTTGAACAAAACCTGAACCAGGCTGGCTGGTTCTACGCCAATCTTTTCGGCAAGATCAGTTAGTGATGAGCCGCGGCGCAGCCGAATAGTTTGCCCATCTCCTTGACGGATGCGTACACCAGAAATCGTAGGTGCTTCCAGCAGATCGAACTCTTGCCTGCGCTGCTTCTTCGATTTGCGCCCACGTCTGCCTGCGCCGCCTTGACGCCCGAAGGCTCCCTGCGTGCCAGAACCAGAGCGTCCGCCGCGGCCATCGCGTCCGCCTCCTAGCGGTGCTCCGCCTGGGCCTGACAGTCCAGGGCGAGCGCCGCCGGTAGTACCTCTGCCACCGGTTCTACCAGGTGTACCAAACGGGAGCGAGCCAGTTTTTGCCGCTGGATTGGGTCTTGTGGTTCCAGCTGGCCATGCAGGGCGGGGTGTTCTTTCGGCGCGTGGTGCCCGTTCCCGATCTCTTTCAGTCCGTTCTGGGCGGGCTGGAGCATCTGTGGGACGGCGTCTGGCACCCATACCTTGACTTTGGGCATATGGATTGTTCC
>WRJP01000149.1 GCA_009778535.1 Propionibacteriaceae bacterium
AAAAGGCCTTGGTCTCGGCTTCGCAAAGTTGCGGATATGCCACTGCGACATGCGCGATCGGGCAGTGATATTGACAAAGTTGCACACCGGAGGCAACCGGATGCAGGGATGCCACGAAGCCCCCAAATGTGAGTGCGGCTTCTAGTGCATTCGCAGCCGAGTCGTATTCAGAACGGATTGTGCGAAAATGCGTCTCTACTTCGGTGGTTCGGGTTGCTGCCAGCCGTTCGATGCCAACTTCGCCAGCGACGTTTTTCAGATGCTCCAACGCGGTAATCGCCAGTGTGTCGTATGCCTGAAAAAACTGCGAGCGCCCCAGATCAGTGAGTTCATATACCAGCGATGGGCGGCCGCGCCCTCTAGGGGCGTACACCCGCTGTTCCTTACTGGAAAGCTGACCCATGTTGATAAGCATGACTAAATGCCTGCGAATGGCCGCTGGTGTTAGTTGCAACCGCATCGCCAACTCATTTGCTGTCGATGGTCCATTTCGCAAGATGGAACGCACTACGCGGTTTCGCGTTGATGCCTCATTTTCCGCGTCTTGTGGCACAGGTGAAATCTCCGTATCACACGACGTCTGGTTTTTCACAAGGAAAACATTACTAAAATACCCGCACCGGCTCCACTCGCGGCTTGGTAGGCTAATCCTTGGCCTGAAACTGGCCGCGTCTGAAAACTACAACGCTGGAAATTGAATGCTGGAAGCCTTTAGCGGATTCGTCATCATCGGTCTACCGATACTGGTTGGCTACATCATTGCCAAAGTAGGCATTCTTGCCGAAGGCACCAGTCGACAACTGAACCTGCTGACGTTCTATGTGCTCACGCCGTTCTTGATTTTTACGTTGCTTGCCAAAGCAGATATTTCTCTGGTGTTCTCTCCGCTAGTGCTCGTATCTTTCGTCGCAGCGCTGCTTGCTTTCGCTATCTTTGCCGTGATAGCGAAGTTAGCTTGGCGGCTGCCAACAGGCGATACGGCGATGGGGGCGCTGGCGTCCGGCTTCGTCAATGGTGGCAATATCGGGTTGCCGGTAGCCGTACACCTGCTAGGCGACGCAACTTATGTGGCGCCGGTAATTCTGTATCAGGTTTGTCTGTTCGGTCCGGTTACCTTGGCAGTACTTGAAACGGCTCAGAAAAGCAGTCGCTCAGTGTTGAAAGCTATTGGCTCTGCACTCGTCAAGCCAGTTGTGATCGCATCGCTTGGTGGAATGCTAATCTCAATGTTGCGCTGGGAACCACCGACATTAATGCTTGAAGCTACTTCCCTTATCGGGAATTCGGCCATCCCAGTGATATTAGTCGCGTTCGGAATGTCCCTGCGCGGACAGGTCTTTTTACAGCGCGGCGAACACCTGAAGCAAACGATATTGGCTTCGGGGATAAAACTTATTGGGATGCCGCTACTCGCCTGGCTGGGAGGCCATTTCATTTTCGGAATGGAAGGCCATGATCTCTACGTCGTTACGACGTTGGCAGCCTTACCCGCGGCTCAAAACATCTACAATTATGCGGTTCGCTACGACACAGCGCTGGTAATGACTAGAGACTCCATCACGTTGACGACGGTGGGTTGCGTGCCAATCATTTTGTTGCTTTCGACACTGTTGTAGTTGACGAACCAGTTGCGATTTTCAGTATATGATTAGCTGGTACGGAAATTCGTTTTCAACTCTTGGAACCTGCCGAAAAAACGGGAAAAGTGGCTGTGACTACGGGTTTTAGAGTTTGCCGGTTAGAGCGAAACAATACGGTCGGCCGGTTTTTTTCTTTTGTGCGCTAGGCAGCCCAACCAGTGGAACATTGCTGATCTGAGGGTCGCAGCACCCTAGGATAACTTGATGCACTAATTGCTGCTTCGCGCACGCAAGGCAAGAAAGTTGAAGGATTCATTGTGGTTACAAAGGTATCCTCGAAATGCCATTGGAAAGGTTTTTCAAAGTGTCCAAGAATTTAAAGAGTCGCAATCTAATACGAACCGGTTTGACAGGAATTTTGGGAGCTGTCGCTATATTTTTAGTCGCATGCTCTGGCGATACCCAAGTTCCAGTCGAAGGCGGCGGTGATCATATCTCGGAAGTCAACCTTCCCATCCCTGAGCAGCTACTCACCATAACCTTCTTCGGCGGAGCGATCAACGGTTTGACGCTGATGCTCATCGGTATTGCCATCTGTCTGGCAGGCTTCGCATTCGGCATCGTTAGCTATCTGAAGTTAAAAGCACTTCCGGTACATAAGTCTATGAAAGAGATTTCCGATCTCATTTATGAAACCTGCAAAGAATATTTACTACAACAAGGAAAATTCCTGCTGATTTTGTTCGCATTCATCGGCGCAGTAATCGCCGTCTATTTCGGATTTTTGGAGCAAACCACAGCCGGAAACTGGGGCAAAGTCATCGTAGTACTGCTGTTCAGCGTGATTGGAATGGCTGGCTCCTACGCTATTGCGTGGTACGGCATCCGGCTCAACACGTTTGCTAACTCGCGCACATCTCATGCTGCGATTCCGGGCAAGCCCTATCCGGTGTCTGTGATTCCGTTGCGCTCTGGTATGTCCATCGGAATGGTGCTGATCTCCACCGAGTTGATCATGATGCTGCTCATTCTCTCCTTCATGCCCAAGGACATCGCGGGTGCTTGTTTCATCGGCTTTGCGATTGGAGAATCGCTGGGAGCCTCTGCGCTGCGTATAGCTGGCGGCATCTTCACCAAGATTGCCGACGTGGGCTCTGACCTTATGAAGATCATCTTCAAGATCGGTGAAGACGATCCACGCAACCCAGGCACTATTGCCGACTGCACCGGCGACAATGCTGGCGACTCTGTTGGCCCATCGGCAGACGGTTTTGAGACTTACGGCGTGACTGGTGTCGCTCTGATTACCTTCACTTTGCTGGCCGTACCTGACACCCTCACTCAGGCGAATATCCTGATTTGGCTGTTCTTCATCCGCTCAATCATGTTGGTGGCCTCGGGTGTGTCCTATGCGGTGAACACGCTCATCATGAAGAGCAAGTATGAGAATGCCGACGAAATGGAATTTGAGATTCCGCTCACGGCGTTGGTTTGGATTACATCTATCGTTTCTATCGCGCTCACGTTCGGCATTTCAGCGCTACTACTGCCAGAATTGCACGGCGATCCGACGATTTGGTGGAAACTGTCACTGATCATTTCCTTCGGAACCCTTGCAGGCGCGATTATCCCCGAGCTGGTAAAGGTCTTCACTGGCGTTCGCGCAAAGCACGTCCAAGAAGTTGTGAAATCAGCGAACAAGGGTGGGGCTAGCTTAGACATTCTCTCCGGCATGGTAGCTGGCAACTTCTCCAGTTACTGGCTGGGGATGGCCATCATCATCTTGATGGGCGGCTCTTACATCGTCTCGCTCTACCTGCCTGAAACTCTGATGCAGGCACCGTCTGTGTTCGCCCTGGGTTTGGTTGCATTTGGTTTCCTCGGCATGGGGCCGGTCACAATCGCGGTCGATTCCTACGGCCCGGTGACCGACAATGCGCAATCAGTGTACGAACTCAGCCGCATCGAAGCTGTTCCAAACATTGATGCTGAGTTGGCCAATGACTTTGGTATAACGCCGAACTGGGACAAGGCTAAGTATCTGCTGGAAGCCGGCGACGGCGCTGGCAACACCTTCAAGGCCACCGCCAAACCGGTGCTAATCGGTACGGCAGCAGTGGGTGCCACCACCATGATCTTCTCGATCATCATGGCGCTGACGAACAAGTTGCAGCCCGAGCTGCTCGCTAATCTGTCGCTGCTGCACACTCCGTTCTTGTTGGGTCTGCTAACTGGTGGGGCGGTCATCTACTGGTTCTCTGGTGCCTCGATGCAGGCGGTTACGACTGGCGCTTTCCGTGCTGTTGAGTACATCAAGGAGCACATAAAGTTGGATACAACTTCCGAAAAGGCATCCGTTGAGGATTCCCGCGCTGTGGTGGGTATTTGCACCCGCTATGCCCAGAACGGCATGTTCAACATTTTCCTTGGCATA
>WRJP01000150.1 GCA_009778535.1 Propionibacteriaceae bacterium
GTTTCAGCACCATGGACTGTGAATTTGCCAGAACATTGAGCTTCATTAGCGTCAGCGCCGCCATAGAGCTTGCCATCTTGGGAGATGTGAGCCAGCGCATCAATATGGGTAGAAAGATGCGTGCCCGTGACTATCAAGTCATTGGCACCAGAGGAGCCATCACAACGCACTGCTCCTGCATCGCCGTGTCGTCTGGCAATTACATGTTCAAAACTCGGATGCCGCATCGACTGTGGCATTCCTTTAAACATCGGCCAAGACAGGTCGATGATCTCAACTCCTTTATCAATGATATTCAGCAAATCTTGGGTCGACATTGAACTCCTATCTTTGGCTTGTCACAGTCAAACCCTAGTCCAAAATTGGCTTGAAACTGTTAGTTGTGTCAACGATCGGAAATACTGACACAAACAGTAAAAGACTTCGCCAAAACCGGCAGTCACTCATATAGTAGGTGGAAGTAGCTTGGGAACGGCGGTAGCCTGCTTCAACTTTTGCTGGAGGGACACAATGAACCAGAATCATTTCACCAAACCTGTAGCGCAGCCCGCTACAACCCGACGCGCAGTAATCACTGGAGCTAGTTCAGGGATTGGTGCGGCGACTACTCGCACCCTTGCCGCGCAGGGCTGGGAGGTGCTGGCATGTGCCCGCAGCTTTGAAAAACTAGCCCAGTTAGCCGCAGAATGCGGCGCGAACGTCATTCCTGTTGAACTCGACATCACGAACCCCGACGACGTTGCCGCCCTTGCAGCCAGCGTTGATCGACTCGACCTGCTAGTGAACAACGCCGGAGCCGCCAAACCTTCCGCCCGCGTCTTGGAATCTTCCCCGCAAGATTGGGAATGGATGTTCGCCGTTAATGTGACCGGAACCCTGCGAATCACCCAAGCATTAACCCCAGCACTATTGGCCTCAAATAACGCTCTCGTGGTTGTGATTTGCTCTATGGCCTCACAAGACACCGCCGCTGGTGGCGGTGGGTACGCGGCCGTAAAGGCAGCCGAGAGCACCATGACGACCCTACTGCGTAAAGAATTTCCACTACACGCCCCGATACGTATCACCGAAATAAATCCTGGACGAGTAGAAACTGACTTTCACTTGCACACCTTTGAGGGTGACGCCGAAAAAGCGGCGGCAATCTATCGCAATCGTGGAGCGGGCATCACCCCGCTCCAACCCGGTGACATTGCAGAATGTATTCGCTGGCTCACCACATTGCCAGCACGAATGAACATCGACATCATGAACGTCGTCCCCGTAGACCAAGTCAACCCGGGAGTAGGCCCTAGGCGCTCCGCGTAGTCGATTTCACATTCATAGGTAGGCGATTGGCACGCACAATGATAAAAAGAGGACTGCGCACAGGGTAAAAACCAAAACCGGTGAACCCGTATGGATTCACCGGTCTAGTTATCAGAAATCAGCTAGTTAATTTACAAACTACATGATCACATTCTGCTCGCGCAGTTCTGCGATTCTCTCGGCAGAGAATCCCGCAGCCGCAAGAATTTCGTCGGTATGTTCGGCCAATAGCGGCGGACGACGACGAGCCTCGAACGGCGTGTCACTCATGGTAATTGCAGGCGAGATCAGGCGAGCCGTCCGGTCGCCCTCTACCTCCATATCCACATATATCCCAGTTTCTTCCAGCACCGGATGTTCTGCGATCTGCGGGATAGTATTCAGTGGAACGCATGGTACGCCTGCTTCTTCCATCCGATCTACTACCTCCTGCTGGGACATCTTTGATGTCGCAGCAGCCACAGTGGCGTTCAAAGCCTCACGATTAGCGTATCGATCCTTTAGCTGGTCGAACCGCGGATCACTCCCCGCTTCTGGAATACCCAAACCAGCAGCGCAACGCTTCCACATCGCCTCATTTGCCGAGGTGATGCAGACGTATCCGTCAGTACAAGGGTACGCCTGGTTCGGAATTCCCATGCGGTTCCCAGTGCCCATCATCTGCGGCACTCGACCTACCAACCAGTAATCAGTAATGAAGTGATTGAGGTAGTTCATCTGTCCGTGAAGCATGGACGAACCAACTTGCTGGCCGCGTCCGGTTTCCTCGCGCGCATGTAGCGCCGCCAGAATGCCGACAGTCAAGAACATACCTGCCGTCAGGTCGCAAACCGATGCCGGATTGCGTACTGGCTCCCCATTCGGCTCACCAGTGATGCTCAACAGTCCGCTGAAGGATTGAATCGAAAGATCATTCGCTGCGCGAGTAGCCATTGAGCCGGTAGCTCCGAATCCGGTAATCCAGCCGTAAATCAACCGCGGGTTGATCTTGGAGAGATCTTCGTAACCCAGCCCCAACCTGTCCATGACACCAGTTCGGAAGTTGTTGATAATGACATCGGCTGTCTTGACCAGTTCCTTCAGCAGTTCCACTCCCTCAGGCTGTTTCAAATCCAACGCGATCGAACGCTTGTTGCGGTTATGAGTCAAGAAAGTAGCGCCAGGGCCAATTTCGCCCTCGTCCACTCCATAGGCTCTTGCCTCGTCACCTTTTCCATAACGCTCGATCTTTATTACGTCGGCACCGAGATCACCGAGAATTTGCGAAGCAAAGGGCCCCGCAACCACTCGCGTCAGGTCAAGAACGACGATGCCGTCCAATGCTCCACGTTTGGTACTCATTACTGCGCTACCACCACAGATGCTGCGCCGACCGTAAGTTTGGTGCCTTCTTCGTTTTCTGTCCAGGCATCCATAACATATTTCACGCCGTCTGGAGTTTCCTCAACCGCAGTAACTTCCAACTTGCAGGTGATTGGAACGTCAAGCGGCGTGGTCTTGATGTACTTGGTGCGTAGTGCACCGCGCGCGATGTAGTGATCGCCAAATTTCTCGGCCAACAACTTCGACAGCCAGTTGGTGGAATGCATTCCATCAGCAATCGGGCCAGGAAGCCCTTGCGACAGTGCAACTTCGCGTGAAGTGTGGATGTTCATCTGTGTTGGCTTCAACTCTCCAGAAGCACCAGAGAACAGACCGATTGAATACCAACCGGCACGACGCAGTGTAAAAGGTGCGGTGATCGACGAGATCACATCGCCAACCGCATATTCAGCAACCTGGAACGTCATTTTGACTCACCTGCCTTTGGCTTATAGGAAAGAAGGGTGCGATCTTCGTAGGTCGTTACAAGTCGACCATCGGCCGTCTCGACTCGCAACCAATAGTGCAGATAGTCGCCGCCACGCTTTTCGTAGTGTTCAACTATGCCGCCGGTTACAACTAGCTCTTCGCCAACGAAAGCTGGCGAGTGCTGCACTGCGTCGTATTCATAGTGAATGCGAGCATCGTCGGTATGAACGTTGGCAATCCGACGTTCCAGATCGCAGTTTTCTTCCAACAACCGCATCTTGTCAGCATGCACCATCGACGGTGGGCGAACCTGGCGGTCGAAGGGCGGGTATGCCGAGTAGTACCACTCAGCAGTGTCTTCCATTCCATGTGCATATTCAGTGCACATGAGTTCAGTCAGCACGTAACGGATTGGCTTGAAGACATCACCAGTCTCCAAATCCGCAATCGTCTTGCCTAGCATAGGCCAGGTCCTTTCCTAGAAAATGTTCAGTTTATGCAGATAGCAGATTTCACCGGATATTCTGCACGTAGCTTCATTGCATAGCTGCGTTTCGATTAACTTGTAAAACCCACTACACTCTTCATATTCGCATTGCGCACATGCGTGCGGTACGCGATAATATCATTTCATATCCCTTGGCTTGCGTCAACCCTTTTCAACATTTAAGAAAGCCACCACCACAGTTGGACACTTCTAGTATCCCCTAATTTGTCATCTTGTCCCGCTGCAATATCCCCCAAATTGCCATCGGGTCGCGCTGCGCAGCAGCGTCGCAGGATCCAAAACAAAAATGCTGCAACGGACTACGTGCTGCACGTAGTCCGTTCTTGCTTAACGACTATTCGCTATGGATCCGCGACTGGCGCGCGGGATGACGAAAAAGGAGGA
>WRJP01000151.1 GCA_009778535.1 Propionibacteriaceae bacterium
CCATTCTTGACCAACATTTTCTATCCTCCGCAATGGTGGACGCAGTGACCACATGCAGCGGTAGCAGCGCGTCTCGGGTTTGCTGGATGCAAAGCCCGACACGAAAGCCCCAGTAGAGTTATCACATGAGTCAAACCCGCCAACGCTCAACAACTATGGGGATAGTTGTCGCCGTTGCTCTCTTACTGGGAGTTGGCATTGGTTACTTCCTTGCCCCCAGCACCCAGACCGACTGCCTACCAAACCCTGCCGCTACCTCGTCTCAGGTTCAAGGCGGCGACGCAGTCATCTTGGATTTGTTCAATCGTCAGATATCCGACGTCCAAGTCCAGGGGTCAGGCACGGTAACCCGCCTGCTTGCTGATGATCTGGAAGGTAGCCGCCATCAAAAGTTCATCCTGGCATTGGAAGGTGGCCACACTCTGCTAGTCGCCCACAACATCGACCTTGCCCCGCGCCTTGACGGAATAAAAGTTGGCCAGCAGGTACGTTTCTATGGCGAATATGTCTACACCGAAGAAGGCGGCACCATCCACTGGACTCACCACGACCCCGCAGGCAGGCACATCCACGGCTGGCTCGAATGGAATGGTCGCACCTACACCTAGCCTCGACAACTGCGAACCAAGCAGGAGAAAGTTACGCCAGAGGAAACCATGGCAGAAGACGGCGATAGCGTTATGTATCCCTGGAAATGGCATTCTGAGCAGGAGGGGAAAGGTGTAATTCACTATAGTGTTACCGTGGCTGGGAAAGTGACTGTGCTGTTGGTAGCACTCGCTGTGTTGGTTTCGGGGTGCGCATCTGGTGGCGTCGGAACCCAAACGCCGGTACCGACGCCGAACACTGTCGCGATTGCCGCACTGAAAGGTCCGACTTCTATGGGTCTGGCACCGATGATGACTCCCGGCGGGAAGTGGACTGATCTGGAAAATGAAACGGTCGTGGAGTTGCAACTGTTCGCTAGCGCCGACCAAGTGACTCCGAAACTGGCCGGTGAGGGCGCACTCAAATACGCCTGTCTGCCCATAAACCTAGCCGCGGTACTTTATTCCAAGGGAGTCAACATCCAACTTGTTGCAGTAAACACGTTGGGTGCGCTGCACGTCGTAACCAAAGGAGTCAGCCTCAACTCGTTTGCAGACCTAGCGGGAAAAACCGTCTATTCGACAGGTAAGGGCACAACTCCCGAGTATGTTTTCAACTATCTGCTGACAAAACATGGCCTTACCGGCAAAGTGAATGTCGAATTTCTTTCTGAAGCCAGCGAAGTTGCCACCAGGCTTGCTAGCCACGAATCAGCTATCGGGGTACTCCCCGAGCCGTATCTGACCACCGTGCTTGAAAAAGACTCGAATATCAAAGCTAGCTTCGATTTCAATCAGGAGTGGCTAACATTCAATCCCGATTCGCCGATGGTCACTGCGGCACTGTTCATCAATAACCCTCAGCCAAATGACGCTGCCTCGCTGGAATCTTTCGTGAAGGCATATACCGAATCAACTGACTTTACAAACGCTGACCCGGCACATGCCTCAATAGCTATTACCGCATTGGGTATCGTCCCCAACGAGTCTGTGGCAGAGCACGCCATTCCACGTTCAAATCTGACAATGCTTACCGGCTCCCAAGCCAAAGAAGCTGTAAACGCTTACCTTCAGGTGCT
Organism: Propionibacteriaceae bacterium; assembly: GCA_009778535.1. GTDB lineage: Bacteria > Actinomycetota > Actinomycetes > Propionibacteriales > Propionibacteriaceae > Propionicimonas. The sequence goes on from WRJP01000151.1 coordinate 1,667, forward strand.
GTACGATGCGAACCCGGCATCAGTTGGAGGTAGTCTGCCAAATGACGACTTCTTCTATGCCAACTAGCCTAAAGCGGGCTGCCCCAACCGGGGTAGCAGTAGTATTTTGGATACTGCTTTGGCAGTTCGCAGCGCTGAGTCTTAACAACGCGATTGTGCTGGCTTCCCCCCTCGATGTTGTGAACTCCTTGTTGGCTCTCATGCCACAGCCCAGTTTTTGGCAGACAGTCGCCTATTCGTTGCTGCGTATCAGTGCCGGATTTCTGATCGCGTTCGTCGGTGGCACTGCATTGGCTTGGCTGGCCAGTTTGAATCACTGGCTGAAAGTTCTCATTACCCTTCCGATTCGGGTCATCCGCTCGGTACCGGTTGTCAGTTTCATCATCCTGGTTTTGATTTGGGCAGACTCGTCTAGCCTCAGCATCACCATAAGCGCACTGATGGTGCTCCCTATTATTTTCGCCAACGTCGAGGAAGGCATCGCGCAACGCGACAGCGAGTTGGAAGAAATGGCGAAAGTCTTTGATTTGTCACCAAATCGCCGCTGGTGGGCAATCACTTTGCCGCAGATGCTCCCCTATCTGATCGCTGCCTGTCGAGTTGGCATTGGTTTGGCGTGGAAGGCCGGAATCAGCGCAGAGGTGATTGGCCTGCCCAGCGGAAGTATGGGAGAAAGACTCTTCCAAGCCAAACTCTATCTGGCCACCGGCGATCTATTCGCTTGGACAGGCGTCATCATCGTGGCGAGTTTGGCTCTGGAAAAGTTGATCATGTGGGCACTCGCTAGATTCAACGTTCGGCTAGGAAAGCTGTATTCCAGATCGTTGGGCTCGGAAGAGCTGTTCCAAAGCGAGGCTGGTCTTGCGCAAATCGAGTTGGAAGCTGCCAGTTTTAGCTATGGGGAAACAGCCATCGTCGAAAAGATCACCGCAGCTGGCAAGAATTTGATAATCACCGGATCGAACGGCAGCGGAAAAACCACACTCTTGCGGCTACTGTTAGGGTCGGCTTCCCCCAGCAGCGGCCAAGTGAGCGTTCCTGCCAAAAAAGCCGCCGTTTTCCAAACCGACAGATTGATCGAACACCTCACCGCCAGCGCCAATATCAACCTGGTGACCCCAACGATCTCCGCCCACCAACTAGCCGAAGAATTTCATGCCATCGGTTTGCCTGAAACAGCATGGAAGCAACCGGTACGAGAACTCTCCGGAGGTCAGCGCCGCCGAGTATGCATCGTACGCGCCCTGACGGCAGATGCCGCCCTGGTCTGCCTGGATGAACCATTCACCGGCATCGCAGCCGACGATCTCCCCACAGCCAGGAACTATGTACTCTCCCGCAGCGCCAACAAAAACCTCGCCATCATCACCCACGATGAAAACGATGTTTCTTTCTTCACCGGCACCCGGCTGGAACTACCGTAAACCACAAAAGCTATTAGTATATGATTTTGGTATCATTTGCGTGAGTCATAGTGGTGGTACGAGTTGAGAGGTATGAGAATAATTGGAAATAGTTGCAGAACGTGAGACTGATGTAAGGTCTGTCAAACGTATTGATATTCAGGCTATGCGTGCTTTAGCGGTTATCGCTGTCGTCGTTTTTCACTTGTGGCCAAACTTTGTACCTGGTGGGTTTACTGGTGTTGATATCTTTTTTGTGATATCTGGTTTTCTTATGACTACTACTATCATTAAGCATATTGGCCAAGAAAAGGTTTTCGATCAAAAAGGTTTTAGAAAAGTTGTTACCACTATTGCATTTTTGGGAAATTTTTATGCACGCCGCATTCGACGTCTTGCTCCTGCTGCACTTGTAACGCTTGGCTCGGTGTTAATGGCAGTTTTTGTCTCAGGACAGTACTATTTACAGTCTCAAACTGCTGAACAGGTTTTCTCTTCAGCAGTGTTCATTCAGAACTGGACGCTTGCGGATAAGGCTGTAGATTATCTTGGGCAGACGGACAGTGGAACTGCTGTACAGCATTTTTGGTCACTTTCCATCGAAGAACAGTTTTACTTAATCTGGCCACTGTTGCTTCTAGTTGCATCAATTATTGGAATTGTAATACCTACATTATTTAAGAAGCTTAAGGTTAGCGGCGCGATCATCGTCCCAGTAATTATTACTGTTGCTTCTTTTGCTTATGGATATTATTCGACAATTACTGAACCCGCTGCTGCATATTTTGTAACACCAGCACGTTTATGGGAGTTGAGTTTTGGCGGTGTGATAGCAATGCTACCTCCGATTA
>WRJP01000152.1 GCA_009778535.1 Propionibacteriaceae bacterium
CTATCCACCGTGGATTGCGCCGGTTTTTCAGATTGCCCCGCAGTTGCGGCGTTCAAAATCTTGGTGTAGTTGGCTGTTGATGCAGTCGCTGCCGCATATGCACGCAGCCACGCACGTAGTGCAGCCGGACGTCGCACAATTATCTGGTTATTCGGCATATCTTTTTCGACGATTCGCGCTAGATAAGCATCGAGTTGCCGATCTCGGTCAGCAGGAGCTAGGTCGCGGATGCCAGGAAAGCCTGAACGGAGAATCTCCTCAACATAATCGGCGGTCTTCTGGTCAGTCTCCCCTCGGATTGACGCCTCCCCTGCCATTAACGCCTTCAGTGAGACAGTCGGTTTTTCAATGCCACGTTCAGTTAATGTCATTGGACGCAATGTGAGATTCACTATGCGACCTGCACCAGAATGCACCCGTGCTCCAGCCGCGAGTCCGGCTGAACCAGCCAGCAGGAATCGTCCTCCTGTCAACGGGTTTTCGTCGACAGCCTGACGAACCCGTTCCCATACTTGCGGCTCAAATTGCCACTCGTCGATGAACACAGGCGGAGTTAGAGCTGCGACCAGATCATAATTTCCTGCTACGCTTGCCCGTTGCCGCGGATCGCTCAACGTCAAGACAGTTGCGGCACGTCGGGTAGCTGTAGCTGTTTTACCAACAGCTTTTGCGCCCTCAATGGCGATGGCTGCCAGCCCAGGCATGGCAGCATCCAGTATGTCGTCCAGCACACGTCGTCTGTAGTCCATGTTTTGAAAGTTTAGCGCACTATCACCTCTAACATGAGTTTGGACGTAAATCAAACATGAGTTTGGACGTGTACGAATCAGTAGTTTCGACGAAAACTGACATTCGCCCCTACATGTACTACGAGCCGCCCATGCTGAAGGGCAGCCCCCTTTTCTTGTCATTCTGCGGCGTCTGCTGCGCACTGCAACTGCGTGCAGTGTCGCAGTATCGAGAATCCATTGCATTCGGTAGTCAAGCAAGAACGTTCGATATTCGAATCGACCTATGCTAACCCCTTGCGTCGACAGTACCAATATGATGATGACAGTGACTGCAAAAACGAAAGTGGAAACCTCCGATGACAGTAGCTGATACTCCCCGCCTGGGACTGGTCGGAACCGGATTCATGGGACAAACGCACGCTGCGGCTTGGCGCGCCATCGGCAACCCACCAACTGCCATACTGGCTGATCCCAATGCCGAAGCCGATCCAGCCGTGGTAGGCGATGCCGAAGTTTTTACCGACCTTGATGCCTACTTGAACCAAGTAGAACTGGTGGACATTTGTACCCCCACCGACACCCACCCGCACTTCGCGTTAGCAGCCGCGAACGCCGGTCGCCCCACTTTGTGTGAAAAGCCGCTCGCACTAGAGGCGACGAAAGCCTTGGAGATTGTCCGAGCCTTCGAGCGAGCTGGGGTGCTGCTGCAAGTTGCACACGTAGTCAGGTTCTTCCCGGCGTACCGAACGGCAAGAGACGCCGTCTGTTCCGGGGAGATTGGAATACCGGCGGTGACCCGACTGGCCAGGTTATCGTCTGCCCCCGGTTGGAGCGTCGGCGGCTGGATGGGCGATGATGCCCGATCAGGGGGTCTTTTCTTCGACCTCGCGATCCACGATCTTGACTGGGCACGTTGGGTCAACGGGGAAGTTGCTAGTGTCCAAGCTCGGCTTTCAGCCGAACACGCGAGGCATGGCGTAGTCATTTTGACGCACACAAATGGTGCACTCAGTCACATCGAAAGCTCCTGGGCAGAACCGACTGGAACATTCCGCACCCGATTCGAGATTGCTGGCTCGTCAGGGTTGATTACCTTTGATTCGGAGACAACGACGCCTATGGTGGCACGGCTACACCAAGACGAAACGAGCGACCAAACCCCACTGACAAACCCGGGCGTCAACCCCTTCGAGTTGGAAGTGCAGCATTTTCTGGACGTGGTTTACGGCAGAAGTGAACCGCTACTGACTCCACTTGATGCCCTAGCTGCGGTACAACTAGCGGCGGCTGCCTGCAAGTCGGCGGCGCAGCAGATTCCGGTTGCCATTGAACCGCTAGGAGGTGACGTCTAATGTTGCGTGTCGGTTTTCTAGGAGCCGCCCATTTGCATGCTGATGCTTACGTTCAAAACCTGCGCACTGCCGGTGCCCAGGTAGTCGGAGTCTATGATTGGGTGCCCATCCGAGCTTTGTGGTGGGGACAGAAATTCGGTGTAGCACCCTTTGACGAGCTTGAAGCCCTGTTGACCGACTGTGATGCGGTCGTCGTCTGTTCGGAGACTGCTTTCCACGCCGATCTGGTAGAGCAAGCAGCTAGCGCCGGTTGCGCGGTGTTGTGCGAAAAGCCGCTGGGGACGAACTATGCCGACAGCGCCCAAATCGTGTCCGCATGTGAACGCGCTGGTGTGGTGTTGATGACGGCCTTTCCGATGCGCTTCCACCCGGGGTTTCAACAGTTACACACGATGGTGACCGGTGGACAACTAGGCCGCCTGTTGGCCTGCATCGGAACAAATCAGAGCGTCATGCCAATGCAGGAACGCGCTTGGTTCGCAAATTCGCGTCTGTCCGGTGGCGGAGCCATCATGGATCACGTCGTCCATTTAGCTGACTTATATGGCTGGTTACTCCAAGCCGAGCCCCAGCAAGTTTATGCCAGCGCCAATCAGATTGTGCATGCTGGAGTTGTGGATGTGGAGACTTCTGGCCTGGTGCTGTTGGACTACGCCGAAGGCGTATACGCATCGATCGATTGCAGCTGGAACCGTCCACTGGACTATCCAAGTTGGGGCGGTATCGGACTTTCGGTGGTTGGTGAGCGTGGAAGTATTGAAGTTGATGCGATGTCGCAACGGCTCACCCGTTTTGGCGGATCTGGTCCGTTCGGCTGGCTCGATTGGGGCACGGACGTCAATCAGCTAATGGTCGAAGAGTTCTTGGCCGCTGCCCGTGAGGGGAGGCAACCACTAGTCACTGGACAAGACGGGCTGAGGGCAACCGCCATTGCTCTGGCCGCACGCGAGTCGGCCGCCACCGGCAACTCGGTGGCCATGTCTGTTCACCCTAGCTGATTGCTGCTTGCTGACTATTTTGATCCGGAGCCAATATGTCTCAGGTGTGACGTAGAGTCATGCTAAGGAAGGCGGTATCGCAGCACGCGCGATAGGGCCTTAACCCAGGAGGAAGACATGATTGAAATTCCCGAAGCTCACACGCTGGCACGCCAATTCGAGGAAACGCTGACCGGAAAGTTCATCACGAGAGCAGTTGCCGACTCTTCGCATCACGGATTCGCCTTCTACTTTGGTGACCCCGCCGAATATGGGGAACGTTTGGAGGGAAAGCGGGTCACTGGAGCCGTAGCACACGGTGGTCGACCAGAGATTTTTATTGAAGACATTCGGCTGTCCTTGGGCGAAGGCGTCAATCCGCGGTTTCTTGCTCCCGGAGCTCCACGTCCGCCCAAACATCAACTCCTGATGGAGTTCGATGATGATTCGGCCATGTGCTGCACGATTCAGATGTACGGTTCACTCCAGGCGTTTCCAGATGGCGCCCAGGATGACTACTACTACCTGGTAGGGAAAGAAAAACCGTCGGTGTTGGGAGATGAGTTCACCAAGATGTACTTCTCATCGCTGTTGACAGATGAGACAGCGAAAGTGTCGACCAAGGCCTTTCTCGCAACTGATCAGCGAATTCCGGGACTGGGAAACGGGGTATGCCAGGACATACTCTGGGAGGCCATGTTGCATCCGAAACGTAAGATGAACACCTTGTCAGCTGAGGAATTCTCCGCGTTGTACACCACTGTGACGACTGTGCTTTCCGAGATGACGCTCGCTGGAGGGCGCAACACCGAAAAAGATCTGTTTGGCAAC
>WRJP01000153.1 GCA_009778535.1 Propionibacteriaceae bacterium
CGGACTGGCGCTTGGTCATTATTGGTTCAACGGCTGGATATCCACTATCGACACTACGGACGAACAACTATTTGCCAATGGCCACACCCCCACTGATTCAGCCAATTTCTTCGTCTCGTTGTTGAAACGTGACGGGCGTTACACCAAGTCGAGTACCGACCCGCTGGTGTTGGACATTGAGGAAGGCAGTACCAGGGTCAAAACCGCCGATGATGTCACATATAAAATCAAGTTGCGGCATTGGAACCCCATCGAGGCACTGGAATTTTTAACCGCCGTTCGGGAGCAGTTGACCAAAGAAGGCTATCAAGCCAACTTGTATGTATATATGAATGCAAAAACTGCCACCCAAATCGAAGATTATCTATACGTTTGGGAGGATGTGGCTAAAATCGCACGGCTGTGGGTGGCGGCCTGGGGTATAGACAGCGGCAGCGTCCCTGACGAGATGCCTAGTGTGGGGCCGTGGGCATGGCATGACGGTTGGTCGATCTGGCAATACACCAGTCGCGCCCAAATCGCTGGATCGCAACTCAAGATTGCTGACGCTAACATAGCCAAGGCCGACGCCTGGACTGTGCGCTGATTGAATCAGCTATAATTGCATCAAATCATTCGCGTGACGGCTTGTTGGTACCCAAGCGTAAGCGGTCAATCGAGAATGATTTAGGCAAAGCTGCCGTACGTCTGATTTGCGCTGGTCTGAATCTTTGGACATCCAGCGAGAGTTGTTTGGGTGTTGGCTTTTTGCCGAAAGTGCCCGAAAGCCAACACCAGACCTTCGAAATGTGACCGTATGGATATTTACGCCAGCGTAGCTGTAACGATTTTCATCGCCAGCTATGTACTGATAGCGACTGAAAAAGTACACAAGGTAGCCGCTGCGTTGGGCGGCGTAGCCTGTATTTTGATCTTAGGTTTGTTTCGGCCAGCTGGGCCAATAATTAGCGCCGAATCAGCATTCTATGATGAACGTACGGGGGTTGACTGGCGAGTAGTTTTTTTGCTGTTCGGGATGATGATCGTTGTGAGCGTTTTGCGCCACACTGGCCTGTTCGAGTTTATTGCACTGTGGGCTGTAAGGTTTTCGGGCGGTAGCCAACTTCGTCTGCTTTTTGTTCTCACCTTTGTGGTTGCGTTTTTCTCCCCGATTCTCGACAATGTGACAATCGTTTTGCTGGTTACACCCATAACTCTGTCTGTGTGCCGCAGGCTGAAAGTGTCGCCATTTCCGTATCTGATGACTTTGATTTTCGCAGCGAATGTCGGCGGCATCGCCACCCTTATTGGTGATCCTCCCAACCTGATCATTGGATTGCGGGCAGGATTATCTTTCAATGACTTCATCTTTCACTCGTTGCCGCTGGCGGTTATCTTGTTGGGAGTGTTGCTGTTAGCAGTGTCGATCGTATTTCGTAAGCAGCTGCGAACTCCTATCGATGTAGAAGATGCGCTGGGCGATCTGAATCCGAGCGACGCAATACCTAATGTTCGGTTGCTGCTTGCATGCTTGCTCATTCTTGTTGGCATCACTGTGCTGTTCTGTCTCCATTCGGTGATAAACCTTGACCCTTCATTGGTTGCAATGCTTGGCGCGGGAACAATGGTTGTGGTGTCGAAAACGAAACCGAAGGAATTCCTGCGCGAAGTTGAGTGGATGACATTGGCGTTCTTCATGTCGCTTTTCGTTTTGGTTGGGTCTTTGGTCGAAGTTGGCGTTATCACTCAGCTTGGTGAAATGGCAGCAGACCTGATGGGCGATAATCTGATGGCTGGCGTGACCGGACTGCTGTTTGGGTCGGGAGTTTTGGGTGCGGTGGTAGATAACGTTCCATATACCACGGCTATGGTGCCCATAGTTGAGCAGATGGTGGCTTCCACGGGACAGCTCTCAGCAGATAATCCGCTGTGGTGGGCGTTTGTATTCGGAGCCGATCTCGGTGGCAATACTACTGCTGTGGCAGCGGGAGCGAATGTGGTTGTCCTCGGTCTGGCGGCGGGAGCTGGACAACCGATCAGTTTCTGGAAGTTCACCAAATATGGGATTCCATTTACGTTTCTTACGCTAGGGGTTGCCTGGCTCTATGTTTGGCTGCGGTATTTCGTTCTGTTTGTTTAGGCTGAAGTAGCGAAACTCGTTGCTGGCTGCACGATGTTCACGATCTCATGGAGTAGGTGGAGTCTGGTTTTTTGATCCCCAGCCGAGCAGTTCAGCAGTTTGCCGCGCCATCGCTACTGCATCTCGTTGATGCACCATCAAGATCGGAATTTCTGAAGCAGTTACCGAGATGATTCGTGAGGTCGTTTCAGAGTTGGTGCGGGCGTTGGTTTCGGTGTCTATTTCAACTCCGATACATTCCAGCCGGTCACATACCTTCTTTCGTAGGCGGTAGTCGTTCTCTCCGATTGAACCAGTGAAACTGATGGCCTGCGCGCCTCCCAAGACCCCATGATATGCAGCTATGTAGCTGACGATGCGGTGCGTGATGAGGTCGATGGCCAGGTTTGATCGTTCGTCACCCGCATCTGCTGCTGCCCAAATCTTGCGCATGTCGGTGTGTCCAGTCATGCCGTACAGTCCTGAGTTTTCGGTGAGAATCCGGGTGAATTCGGCAAGACTCATCCCAGTTTGACTAACGACGTAGTTGTGGATTCCAGGGTCAAGCATGCCTGAACGCGAACGCATTGGTAGCCCTTCAATCGAGGACAGACCCGTGGATACTTCGATAGGACGTCCGGCTGCTACCGCAGAGATTGAGGAGCCTTTCCCTAAATAGCATACGATTTGGCGTATTTCATCGTGACCCAACAGTAGGGAAACTCTTTCAGAAACATATGCGTGCGTCGTGCCGTGGAAACCGTATTTGCGGATGTGCAGTTTCTTTGTAATTTCTTCCGGCAGTGCATACGTTGACACTTCAGGGGGGAGATCGTGGAAGAATGCCGTATCGAAGATAGCTACATGCGGCAGGTCTGGCAGCAGTTTCATTGCCGCCCTGATGCCTTCCGCGGCTGCGAGATTGTGCGATGGTGCCAGCGCAGCAAGCCGCTCAATAGCGACAATCACTTCGTCGTCTATGAGGGTTGGCTGGGTGAATAGGTCAGCACCATGCATCACTCGGTGAGCGACCGCCGAAATTTCTACCTCGCCACAGTGGGAATGGATCATTTTCAGGATGAGATTGAGGGCGGTCTCGTAATCGGGTAGTTCGTTTTCGACTTCAAAAGTGTGTCCGGCTACTGTGTGGAGAACTTCACCAGCGGCGGTGCTGATTCCATGTGCTTTGCCGTGGCCGTGCTCGGTTCGGTCGCTGGCATCAATGAGGGCGTACTTGATAGCACCAAACGCTATTCTGACAACCAGAACCTGTTGTGTAGCCATAACACCTCAATGCTAGATGATTCCAGAAAAGTGTAGATCGTGACCTCCCTGAATTCCAGCTTTCTACGCTACTCGCGCAATCGGTCATTTCCAATTCCACCTGACGGATACTAAAGTACTGCCTTGACGTTCGTATTTTGGGGCATTGGCGCAGTTGGTAGCGCGCTTCCATGGCATGGAAGAGGCCAGGGGTTCGAATCCCCTATGCTCCACAAGTGAAAATGGGCCCTTCAGGGGCTCATTTTCACTTGTGAAAGAAAACTGTGGATTCGAACCCGTGAGGGCGCGTATTTTTCACGAACAGGCCACGATTGGCCTGTGAGTAATACGCGTTCCGCAGGCGGACTGGGAGGGAAGCCAAGGAGGATGGACTTCCATCGGAAGGCCATGCGAATCCCCTATGCTCCACAAGTGAAAATGGGCCCTTCAGGGGCTCATTTTCACTTGTGAAAGAAAACTGTGGATTCGAACCC
>WRJP01000154.1 GCA_009778535.1 Propionibacteriaceae bacterium
TCAATCCAAGAACAGGAGAAAGAACGCATCGACGCCCTGCTTGCACGGATTCAAGCCCTATCTCCTAAAGCCACACTCTCGCGCGGTTATGCAATCCTGACTAAATCCGACATCACCATCACCTCAAGTGGCCAAATCGACCCCGGTGATCAACTGCTCGGCTATCTGCACGATGGTCGCATCACACTCGACGTAATCAGCAAAGAAAGTAAATAATGCCAGCCAAACCCAAAAATCAAACTGAACCAGAACTCGGGTATGAAGCAGCCCGCGAGCGTCTGATCGAAATCGTCAACCTATTGGAGACGGGTAAGGCGCCGCTGTCACAAGCGATGGAGCTATGGGAGGAAGGCGAGAAGCTGGCAAGTACCTGCCTTGGTTGGCTGGAATCAGCAAAAGCCCGTATCGAAACCCCTACCGCTGAAATATAGTTAAGACAAACACTTCCTCTCATTGTTGAGAAGCGATATCCTTACCCGTGAAGAAAAGTAAGGAAAGAATATGACTAGTCTTGCAACTGTTACATCCAAGGGACAAGTGACACTACCGAGAGCGGTTCGACAAGCGTTGTCCATTGAATCTGGTGACCTGTTGACGTTCACACTGACAGATCGATCAGTCATCGTTGAAAAAAGTCTTGACTTCATGAGTCTGGCAGGAAGTATTGCAGTGCCTTCAAACCAACGCGGCGTCGCTTGGGAGGATGCACTTGATCATGCTCGGCGTGCTAGAGGAGAAAGATGAAGACGCTACTTGACACCAACGTCATTGTTAGACACCTCACCCAAGATCCAGCAGACTTAGGTCAAGCCGCCACCAAGTTCTTAGCTTCGGCCGATGATCTGGTTCTAACCGATGTTATTGCGGCTGAAACAGTCTATGTCCTGCAATCGTTTTACCGGACAACACGACCGGTAATAGCAGCAGCCATGCGAGCGCTCATAGCCATGAAATCGGTGACAGTCGAGCATGAAGGCATCCTTTTACACTGTTTAGAACTGTACGAAACAAAACGAATCGATTTTGCCGATGCCTACCTTGGCGCATATGGAGAGGCCAAAAACATCAACACTGTCGCGTCCTTCGACAAAGACCTTAACAAGTGTCGAACCATAACTCGACTTGATCCAGCTAACCAAGACACGCAATAACCTCAACGAGTGCTGACGGCAGATTTTCCCGACAGCCGTTACACAAATTGGTCGGTTGTTTCCCAGTTCAGAAGCAAAGTCACTCAGGCACGTCTTGGGCTTGTGCCATATGTTTACGACCCACGACAAGAATTAAGAAAGCTATCAAGAAAAGCAGGACTATCGACAGGATCGAAAGTGAACTGCGTCCGGTAATGCCCTTAGTCAATGCGTAAAGCAGCGGCCCCATGATGGCGGCAAATTTTCCGAAGATCTCAAAGAAACCGAAGAACTCGCCCGAATTTTTCGGAGGAACCAACTTGCCAAAGAAAGAGCGTGAGAGCGCCTGGATGCCGCCTTGCACTGTCCCAACCAAGATGGCGAGCACCCAGAACAAGACTGTGGATGTTCCGATTGCCTCAACATAGGCTGGTTGCACATTCCAAGCTGCGTCGGCGACACCAGCACTAATCAGAGCCTCATTAATAGTTGTGATATTGCTCGTTTCCAAAGTAACACCAGCCGCCGCCAGCGCATCTAGCTTTGCCGGAATCTCTGCTTCTTCAATCAGATAACCCATGAAGAAGCCCACGATGCAAATACCAAAATAGAGCACAACCGCGGCCGTTATGACATTCAAGGTTCCAAAACGTTTGGCGAATTGGCTGAACAGAATGCTAAAAGGAAAGGCGATGAGCTGAGTTACCAACAAGGCCAAAATCATTCCCAACATCCCCAAACCCAATTGCGCGCCATAGCTAGTAGCCAAAGAGATGATGGTGTTTACGCCGTCAATATAGAAGAAATACGCGACCAGGAATAAGAACAGAGCTTTGAAACCTAGAATCTTTTTTGCAGTTGCGAGAATATTTGAGAATGCCTGCCGCGCAACCCCGCGCTCTGGCTTGACGATGAAGTTCTCTTGCTTGACATTTTTGATGATCGGGATGGAGAACAAACCCCACCAAATGGCCGTCATGGCCACCGATATTCGCACAGCACCAGCAGTTCCAATACCTAGGTCGTCGGCAAAATTGATCAGGGCGATTGACACTACAAACGGAATAGTTGACCCGCCAATGTAGCCCATTGCATAGCCCCAGCCGGAGAGTTTATCCATTCGCTCGGGTGTGGTTACATCGGGCAAGAAGCTGTCATATAGCAGGTTGCTTCCACTGAAACCGATGTGCGAGAGAATGTAGCCCACCAGCAACAAACGCCAGTCGGCAAAGATGGCGCAGCTTGCCGTAGCGATCAATCCCAACACCAAGAACACCAAAAACAGTTTTTTCTTGTAGCCTGCAAAATCGGCAAAGGCTCCGATGATGGGAGCGGAAAGTGCAACTATCACCATCGCTATCGCGGTGCCGATGCTCCACCAATAGTCTCCGCCACGTGGATCGTTGACGATTCCGGTAAAAAACGCGCTAAATACCGCCGCCAACATGATGGTGGCGTAGGCCGAATTAGCCCAGTCATAAAGAATCCAGCTTCGTTCCTTACCATCGAATTTCAGGCGCGGTTCTTTTCCTTTAGCTAGGTCAGCGGCTGCCTCAACGTTATCAGCTGGGACAGCTTCGGCTGGTTCATTTTCTTCGCGCATCGGGACGTTCCTCTCCTGCGGCAGCATTGTTAACACAAATGGTACCCATACTTGCGGCATTAACTTGCAGTGTTATCCAATCCTTCACCTCGTAGCTACTTGGGCACAACCTGAAATAGTTAGCAAAACCGCTGGGGTTGGAAGTGATGTCAGAGTCTGAGTCCTGCGAAAAGGTCGTTCTCGGGGATTTGGGTTTTCACATTCGACCAAGCAAGTTGGAAATCTTCCGTCGGCCAAGCCTGCTTTTGGATGTCGATTGGAACCATGAACCAGAACCCATCGGGGTCAACTTGAGTGGCATGTGCCAACAGCGCTTGCGATCTGATATCAAAATAATCTGCACACTCAATGAACGTAGTGAGCCTTGAATCTTCTAACGGGTCTCGTGGCCTGGTAAGCCGCTCGGTATAAGGCCGTCCCAATCCGCGTTCGGCCATCGCATCATCGAGAGCGATCATCCGACGGCGATGAAAGGTGACGTCGTAGTAGTGCTTTGACACTTCCCAAACCGACCCATGCTCTGGCCACAGTTGTGGGTCTGCCGCCGCAATCCGAGCCGCAACAGTGATTTTGTGAGCCATGAGATGATCTGGATGCGGGTACCCGCCGTTCTCGTTATATGAAGTTATGACTTGCGGACGAAACTCTCGGATGACCTTTACTAGCCTGCCTGCTGCTTGGGATACATCTTGAGCCGCAAAAGCATTCGGGTCTAGTGGCTCCGGATTATCCGAATCAGGAAAACCTGAATCCGCAAAACCCAACCAAATTTGTTGAATCCCCAAAATCTCCGCGGCACGCTTCATCTCAGCTTTCCGCAACTCGGCCAAGTTTTCGCGGTTCTTACCGGTATCCAGCTTAGGATTCAGAATCGAACCAAGTTCACCACCAGTGCAGGTCGCCACCAGCACCGTAACGCCTTGGTTGACGTAATAAGCAGTCGTAGCAGCACCCTTACTTGCCTCATCATCTGGGTGCGCATGGACATGCAGCAGACGCAACTCATCAGAACCCATGTGTCAATTATGCTCCGTTGCACAGTTTTTCACTTTGCCAAAACGCGACACCATGACTGAATGTTGGCGCGCAATGCCGAATCGCAGCTATTTAGGCTAAAGT
>WRJP01000155.1 GCA_009778535.1 Propionibacteriaceae bacterium
CAATAGTAGTAACAATAGTATTCCTGATCGCTGCCGCAGGATTGACGAAGGCCGCACAACTCCCATTCTCTAAGTGGCTCTTGGGCGCGATGGTAGCTCCTACTCCAACCTCAGCTATGCTCCACTCGTCCACAATGGTAAAAGCTGGCGTGTACCTCATCATCCGGCTGTCGCCTTTGCTAGGGCAAAACGCTGCGGGCATCACCATAACGCTGATCGGCGGCATCACATTCCTAGTTACGGCAGTATTAGCTGTAACCCAGTCCGATGCAAAGCGGATTCTGGCATATTCCACGATCTCCAACCTTGGGCTGATCGTGGCCTGTGCCGGGATCGCTACAGCAGAATCGCTGTGGGCGGCAGTAATGCTCATCATCTTCCACGCCATTGCCAAAGCGCTTTTGTTCCTTACCGTCGGTTCAGCCGAACATAAGATCGGCAGCCGCAACGTGGAAGATATGGACGGACTGTTTAGAATTTCGACAGCTCTGACCACGATGCTTGCTATCGGGATTGCTGGCATGTTCATTGCGCCTTTCGGAATGCTGATCTCTAAGTGGGCGGCCATGAAGGCATTCGTTGATTCTGGAAACATCCTCATCGTGTTGATAATCGCATTCGGCAGCACGATCACGCTGTTCTTCTGGACGAAGTGGATGGGCAAATTGGTCGCAAACGCCCGCGGCATATCAGGAGAAAAATACACCGTACACCTTGACGAAAAGACAAGTCTTTATCCGCTAGCAGCAATGGTTGTGCTGGTTTGCGTAGCACATCCGCTGGTTTCCGAATACTTCATAAATCCCTACATCAGCGACAGTTTGGTGGCCGGAGCATCCGCTCCGATTGATTCGCTAAGCTCAACAATCATCATCGCCATGTTGTGCGCGCTGTTCATCATCCCACTGATATTGCTCCCGATTTTCAACAAGAATCGCGCCAAAGAAACGTCTGTGTATCTGGCAGGTGCAAACACCGGCAACGACATGAGCTTCGTTGGCAGCATCGGACAAGAACAGAAGGTTGAGTTAAGAAACTGGTATCTGCCTGCATACCTGCATGAAAAGAAGCTCTTAACCATCGGATATGTCATTTGTTCGGTCGTTGCGCTCGGCGGATTCTTTGTGGCGATAGGAGGTATGTGGCTATGACATGGGTGCTATCTGTGCTACAGGTTTTGGGCATTCTCATATTCGTACCGATCATCGGCGGACTGCTGACTGGAGTTGACCGCATCATCTCAGCTCGGATGCAGAGCCGAAAAGGACCACCGCTGCTCCAACCTTTCTATGATGTCTTTAAGTTGCTGAAAAAAGAAGCAACAACCGTTAACCATGCCACCGGATACTTTGTCACTGGTTCGGTGTTGTTCAACATCTTGACTGTCGTCCTGTTCTGCATGGGCGTTGATCTGCTTTTGTGTATCTTCGCCTTCACGCTGGGGTGTGTGCTTTTCGTGCTGGCAGGGTATTCCTCGCATTCGCCGTACAGCTTTGTCGGTTCTGAGCGGGAGTTGATTCAAATCATGTGCTACGAACCCATGATCTTGATAATGGCGTTCGGGTACTACCGCGTAGTTGAATCGTTTAATGTGGGCGACGCTTTCACCCAGAATGCTCCTGCAATCGTAAAACTACCCTTGATCTTCTTGGGCTTGGTGTACGTCTTGACGATCAAACTTCGCAAATCTCCGTTCGACTTGAGCATGTCACACCACGGCCACCAGGAGATCGTAAAGGGAATAACCACCGAACTGACCGGCACTAGTTTGGCGCTGCTGGAGATCAGCCACTGGTTTGAAACCGTGTTCGCCCTAGGTCTGGTCTACCTGTTCTTTGTCTACAGCGCGCCCTTTAGCTGGGCGGTCGCCGCCGCGATCTGTCTGGTCGTTTTCTTCCTAGAGATCATAATCGACAATGGGTTTGCTCGAGTGAAATGGAAGTTTGCACTTACATCCAGTTGGATAGTCATCATCGTGACCGGTGGGGCGAACCTAATGTATTTGAGTCTGTTTTAGTCAGGTGAGCTTGCATGAAATTCAATAAAAAATCTCCGTGGATTTTGCACTATGACGGTTCGAGTTGCAACGGCTGTGACATTGAGGTGTTAGCTTGTCTGACGCCGCTATTTGACGTGGAACGATTCGGCGCGATCAATACCGGAAACCCCAAACACGCCGATATTTTGCTTATCACTGGAAGTATCAACGAACAGAATGTTTCAGTCGTGCAGCAGTTATACGAACAGATGCCGCACCCAAAGGCTGTCGTAGCAGTTGGCGCTTGCGCCTGTACCGGCGGAATCTTCAAAGAGTGTTACAACGTGCTCGGTGGCGCGCAGGCAGCTATCCCCGTTGACATCTTCGTAGCAGGTTGCGCCGCACGCCCAGAGGCAATCATCGACGGTGTCGTGAAAGCCTTGGACAAACTCAAGTGAAAGTAGGTGAAGTCGTCGCCATGGAACAAGAAATTATAGATATTGAAGCGGCTGATCTGCTAAGTAAAACAGCAGACATGAAGAATGCTGGATACCGTCTCGCACAGGCATGCGCCACAGCCAACAGTGATGCGATGACGCTGCATTACAGCTTTGCAAAGGATGCCGAACTGGTAACCCTACGATTTTCCATAGCAGACTCGATTACTGTGGAAAGCATTGGCTGGCTGTATCCCTATGCGTTTTTGTATGAGAACGAAATGAAGGATTTGTTCGGACTGAGCTTTTCCAATATGAACCTGGACTTCAAAGGAAACTTCTATCAAACCGCGATAAAGACGCCCTTCAATCCCAAAGAATGTTGTGCATCTGGAACCGAATCTGACGCGGTAATAACCGAAACTGACTCGGCTAATAAAGAAAGTGATGTGGAAGCATAGTGGGCAAGCGTACAGTCATACCGTTCGGCCCGCAGCACCCAGTTTTGCCGGAACCGATCCATTTAGACCTCGTATTGGAAGACGAAAAGGTCATCGAGGCAATTCCCTCCATCGGATTCATCCATCGCGGCTTGGAAAAGCTGGTCGAGAAGAAAGATTTCCAAGAATACGTCTACGTGGCCGAACGCATCTGCGGCATTTGCAGCTTCATGCATGGCATGGGCTACTGCATGGCGATCGAAGAAATCATGGATCAGAAGCCACCAGAACGCGCAGAGTTTTTACGCGTTATCTGGGCTGAACTTTCTCGTATCCATAGCCACATGCTCTGGCTTGGCCTGCTGGCGGATGCTATCGGATTTGAGAGTCTGTTCATGCATTGCTGGCGGTTACGCGAGTACATCTTGGATATTTTCGACATGACCGCCGGTGGACGGGTAATTCATTCGGTCTGCAAGGTTGGTGGTGTCCGCAAAGATATCGACGCTGAAAAAATGAAGATAGTGCTCGACATGTTGGCGAAGGTCGACGACGGGTTGCACGAAATTGAGCGCGTCTTTGTGAGTGACCGCACCATCATTCACCGTTTAACTGGAGTCGGTACCGTATCGCAAGCCGACGCTTTCGCATTAGGAGCAGTTGGACCGACAGCGCGTGCGTCCGGCGTTGGCGATGATTTACGACGCATGACCGGTTACTCCGCATACCCGCAGCTGGACTTCCAAGTTCAAACTGATACTGCTGGCGACAGCATGGCCCGCGTCAAGGTCAGAATTAAGGAGATTTTCGAATCGATCAAGATGATCAGACAGTGTGCCAACCTTATGCCGCAGGGCCCGGTCGACATCAAACTGAAGGGTCGCCCCAAGGGAGAGTCGTTCATGCGGCTAGAGCAACCACGTGGCGAAGTTATCTACTATGCCAAGGGAAACGGCACCAAGTTCTT
>WRJP01000156.1 GCA_009778535.1 Propionibacteriaceae bacterium
ACCAGGTGGCGCCGCGCCGTACCCTGGCTGGATGATCGGATGCCCAAGCGACCGTCCATTTACGACTGCGATCCCAGTGGCAGCGCCGTCAACGTCTGGAACCGGCTGCTGCGATGAAGGGTAGCCGAGAGATTGTGCGTCCGAACTTAAACCTCCAGCAGGAGGCTGTGGCGCAGACGTTTGATCAAATGGATGCGGGGAGTCCCAGGGTTGAGTCATAGTTACAGCTTAGTAACGTTGCCTCAAGAATTCCCAGCTATTCGCATTGCCTGGCTGACTCAACTACTTATCTGGCTTGATTGCGTTCTAAAATAGTTACCTGGACGTTAGTGGTTGCTACCTGAAAAGGTTTGCGCTCAAGAACGGAGAAAGATGGGTTCGATTAGCAGGCGAGAGTTGCTACTAGGTTTTACTGGACTCGCAGCGGCAGCCATTACCGGTTGTGCCACTATTCCAGCACCTACTATTCCGCCGCAAACGCCAGCTACCCTAAAGCCAGTTCCTGCGGTAACTCCGATCCCAACCCCCACTACAACACCAACTCCGACTCCCACTCCAACGCCCACTCCAACAGTTGACACCACGCCGCGCTGGCCGCTTACCGGAGTTCCATTCAAAGAGGGGGACGAAAAGAAGGCGTCACATCAAGCTGTCGCAGTGAAGGTGCCTGTTGAGAAACGTTCTTTCCCGCAGAGCGGAGTCGACCTCGCTGACATTGTTTTTTGGGAAAGTCAAGGCAAGTCATACGACATAACCCGCCTCTGCGCAGTATTCCACAGTGAATTTCCAAAAGAGGGAGCGAATCCGGTGCGCTCGGCTCGACCCGTGGACGTAGCGCTACTTGCCGCACTAAAGCCCGTGCTGGCCTGCGCCAGCGGGGAGCAATGGGTCATCAAATATGTGAAGAACCACAAGAAGCACATTGAGCTACGCGAAAAACTGGGCGACAATACAGACCGCTGGACGATGAAAGTTTTTCGAGACTGGTGGAAAGGAGGAGACCTGCGTGACAAGCGGATCATGGCCTTTCCAGAGAACCTCTCCAAACGCGCAACCTTGGCTCCTAACGAAATTCCACCTGTGTACTTCCCATATGCCGCTCCCAATGAGGAACCCTCGACAGCAAATGGAACCGTGGCGACTTCGGTTACATTGACTCACACCAGCACAGCCGCGCCTGGAGGCGACGGAAAAGAAGATCATCGCTACACTTACGACGCCAAGAAGAAAAACTGGCCGGTCTCAATCCAGTTCCAGGAAATTGCCGGTAAGAAGTGGATGAATTACACCGTTCGTAACGGGAAACAGGTTGCGCCAGACTCGGTGATGATTCTGTTCTGCCAGTGGAAGATGGGTGTGATGCAGGGCTATTCCGGTCACACGGAACCGTTGTATTCTATTATCAACGGGTCGGACAAGTTCATCTACTTCAACCAAGGAAAGTACGTTACAGGGACATGGACAAAGGGAAAAGAAACTGACAAATTTGTTTTCACACTTGACGATGGCACTCCGTTGAAGATGGCACCAGGGAAAATTTGGGTAGACATGCCGCAGCACAATACGAAGGTAACGATCGAGTAGCTGATCAAATGACGACATCATCTGCTGAACCTAAACGGGTTCTCTTTCTGTTCTCCGATACCGGAGGAGGGCATCGCGCGGCTACAGAAGCGATCATTGAGGCTTTGGACTTGGAGTTCCCCGACCAATTTCAAACTTTCATGGTGGATTTTTTCCGGGACTACTTCCCGATTCCTTACCGTTACGCACCTGAGTTATATCCCCCAATGACGAAGTACGGCATCTGGCGATTGGCGTATCGCACATCTGATGGGCGTGTCCGAACTCGGGCACTCACCGGCATGCAATACCCCTATCTTCGGCGAGCGGCACACCGACTGCTGCGGGAAAACCCGGTCGATTTAGTGGTTTCTGTTCACCCGTTGGTCAACAGCACGCTTGCCCGAGCCATGCGCAAAGAACCGCTACCTTTCATCACTGTCGTCACAGATATGGTTTCCACGCACGCATTCTGGTATGACCGCCATGCTGATCAGATAGTCGTTCCTACTGAAATCGCAAAAGAACGCGGCATCCACTTCGGAATCCCAGCAGAAAAACTCGAAGTCGTGGGATTGCCGGTAGCTGACCGCTTTGTGAGCCTACCAGTCGACAAAGCTGCATGGCGTGCGGAGCATGGTTGGGATTTGACGCTCCCAACTGCCCTGCTCGTTGGAGGTGGCGACGGCATGGGGCCGCTAAGACGGGTTGCGAAAGCTATTAACGAAGCGAACCTCAAGCTGCAATTGGTCGTGATTTGTGGACGAAATGAAGAACTCAAAGCAGACTTAGCCGCTGTAGAGTGGAATATCCCAGCCCATATCTACGGTTTTACCAAGGAAATGCCGCAATTCATGTCTGCTGCTGATGTCTTGATCACAAAAGCCGGCCCGGGAACCATTAGCGAAGGGTTCATTAAAGGTCTGCCACTCATCTTGTATTCGAAAGTTGCCGGACAAGAGGACGGGAATGTCCGCTATGTTCTGGAGAACGGTGCTGGGGTTTGGGCACCACGACCGCGTGAAGTTGTCGAAGCGCTGCGCGCTTGGGTTGACAACCCCGATCAGCGCCTGGCAGCTTCACAGGTTTGCCAGGCGTTAGCCCGTCCCAACGCCTCCCGCGAAATCGCCCGCATCATCGCAGCGAACTGCAATTTGGGCGAAAACCACTAGCTCCTCGTTTTTTGTTATGGATTCTCTAATAGGTAGTGGCTGGTTCTGGGGACTAGCTGTCAGGGTTGGAGTTTGCGAGCGGATGCCGCAGAATGACAAAAAAAGAGGACTATCCCCAATTCGTCATACTGCACGCTAGTTGCAGTATCCATAACCCGAATGCTGCGAGGCGGTTTTGACCCGTCCGCAGCATGACAAATTGGGAGTCTTTAATAAGCTCGAAGTCCGCGACTTCTGCTCTCTTTCCTGTCATCCTGTCGCGCTGCGTAGCAGCGTCGCAGGATCCATTGCAATCAGTCATTCAGCAAGAACGCAGCCTGTGCTGCACACTGCGAGGGAGCCTGCACTGCACGCAGTTGCAGTGCGCAGCGCAGGCTCCGTTGCATCATTCGGGCTATGGATTAACCCTTGGCGATTCGCTCGCGCATCATCCCAAGCTGAGCAGTCAGTTCAGCAGGTAATCTTTCTCCGAACTGAGCAAAGTACTCATGCGCTAGATCGGCTTCTACCGTCCACGCATCGGGATCGAGAGCAAACAGCTCAGCAAGATCTTCTTCGCTGATATCCAGACCGTCAACATTCAGGTCGCCCTTCTTGGGGATTCTGCCTGAGATGGCATCTTCTGCCTCAGTGACGCCAGCAGCGCGGCGTAATGCCCACTCAATTGGACGGCTGTTCTCACCAAAACCCGGCCACAGGAATTTACCTTCGGCATTTTTGCGGAACCAGTTCACTTGGAAAATACGCGGAGCTTTGTCTCCTAGCACCTTGCCCATCTTCAACCAATGCGCCCAATAGTCGGCCATGTTGTAGCCGCAGAACGGCAGCATTGCGAACGGGTCGCGGCGCAAGGCACCGACAGCGCCCTCGGCAGCGGCTGTCTGCTCGGAAGAAACCATCGCGCCAACGAATACCCCATGTTCCCAATCGTAGGCTTCACTTATGAGCGGAACGTTGCTTCCACGACGTCCGCCAAACAGCATCACATCAATCGGAACGCCAGCGGGATCTTCCCAATCTGGAGCGATAGAGGC
>WRJP01000157.1 GCA_009778535.1 Propionibacteriaceae bacterium
CCTGGCCTGTAACTGTTTAGTTTGCTCAAATCCTATGTCGAGGGCAGCTCTCGGGTGCCGCAGTACCGGTCTGGCTCTCAAATCAGCTAGCCAACTGATTTCTGCGTCCACGTTGGAGTGGATTTTCTCGCGCAGGCGCTGTCGGCTAGAAATGATGAATTCCGATTCGGTTTGAGCGTTGGGAACGATGTGTTTGGCAGCATCAGTGGGAGTGGATGCCGCAACATCGGCTACTAAATCCAATATCGGGGTGTCAATATCGTGACCGATTGCAGAAACTACCGGTGTTTGCGTAGCAAAAACTGCTCTGATTAGGGCTTCGTCGCTGAAAGGAAGTAAATCTTCGGTTGAACCGCCACCGCGCGCGATGACTATCACTTCCACTTCTGGCAGCGAATCTAACTGTTCTAAGGCGGCGACTATCTGCTGCGTTGCTTTGGAGCCCTGAACCAAAGTGTGCGCAATCTCGAAAACCGCTGCTGGCCAACGACGGAGGGTGTTCTCAACCACATCACGCTCTGCGGCAGAGCCCGCACCTGTTATCAACCCAATCTTAGCCGGGAGAAATTTAAGGCGCTTCTTGCGGTCGGTGGCGAACAGACCTTCTGCTTGCAGCATCCGCTTGCGCTGCTCAATAGCTGCCAGCAGCTGGCCTTCCCCAATGGGACGGATTTCACGGCAGTCGAAAACGAGTTTTCCAGAGGTCGTCCACAACTGCGGCTTTACCCAGGCAGCAACCATAGTTCCTTCGGGTATGGGGCCTGCCGCATCTAGCACTACGGCCGTAGTCACCACTGAAACTGAGATGTTGTCAATCCCGTCGCGCAACGTCAAATATTGGAGTTGACCTGTTCGGCGTTTAATTTCGGTGATTTGGCCTTCAACCCAAACCGCGCCCAGGCGTTCAACCCAAGATTTTGCTGCGGCAACAACGACTCGCAGCGGTTGCGGCTGTTGCGGTGATGAGGACATGACCATGTCATTAGCCTAAACGGCTGTTGCGACAATTGCAGGTAAGCGTACCGGCTATCCGGCTAGGATGGCATCGTGGTAACCAAGCGGATATTGTTAGCGGTTCCGCGCGGGTATTGTGCGGGTGTCGACAGAGCGGTTCATAGCGTCGAGAAAGCGCTAGCAGCATTTGAATCCACAGTGTTTGTGCGGAAACAGATTGTGCATAACCGGCATGTTGTTGAGACTTTGCAGCGAGCCGGAGCCGTGTTCGTGAACGAGTTGGACGAGGTTCCCGCCGGTGCGACTGTAGTGTTTTCGGCGCATGGGGTTTCGCCGTTGGTTCATGAAGATGCAACGCGGCGTGGTCTGAAAACTATCGATGCGACCTGTCCGCTGGTGGCGAAGGTGCATAATGAGGCACGGCGTTTTTCCAGGCAGGGGCTGCAAATCTTGCTGATTGGACATGCTGGGCATGAAGAAGTCGAAGGTACTACCGGTGAAGCGCCCGATGACATCATCTTGTTGGAACATCCAGATGATGTAGCCAAAATTCAGGTTCGAGATAGTGAAAAGTTAGCTTGGCTGTCGCAGACTACGTTAAGCGTTGATGAAACTGCTGAAACTGTTGCTGCGCTGCGGAAACGCTTCCCAGCCTTAGTTGATCCGCCCAGCGGTGACATTTGTTATGCCACACAGAACCGACAAGAAGCAGTGAAACAGTTGGCTGGCGAATCGGATTTAGTGATCGTGGTTGGGTCGGCGAATTCGTCCAATTCGGTGCGACTTGTCGAAGTCGCCCGCCATGCCGGAGCGAAGGCCGCATATCGTGTTGACAGCGCTGATGAGATTGACCCTGGTTGGTTGCATGGAGTCAACACAATTGGCGTGACATCCGGAGCCTCAGTCCCCGAAGAATTAGTGCAAGAAGTACTGGAAGAATTACAGCATTGCGGTTTTCCTGAAGCCGAAGAGGCAGTATTCGTCCGTGAAAGTCTCGCTTTCGCCCTTCCTGACGAATTACGCAGTTAGGAGCAGAGAATCAGATTTCGCTACAGATACTTTGCACGCGGTTCGTAGGTGATAGTAAGCACAATCTTTTTTCCTACACAAGGCTTGCGCCCAGCGTGTCGTGTACAAGACTTCTGGGTTTTAGACACGTCGCCTAGCGTGCTTGGGATTCAATAGTGATTTCGAAGAACGCCGCTGGCTCAACTTTCAAAGCGTCGGCCAGTCGCCAAATGTTTACAAGGGCGATGTTTCGCTCTCCTCGTTCAACCCCGCCCACATAAGTACGATCAAGGTCTGCCAAGTGGGCAAGTGCTTCCTGGCTGTACCGTTGTGTCGTGCGCAACCTGCGCACCTGATCTCCGAAAGCACGGCAGCGCTCACCTTCGATGCCAGGCCGTATTCTCACATACCAAGCATGAGACGTATAATCGTCCAAATCGACGGACTATGAGTATCATAATGGAGATACCGCATCCCTGCCTGCTGCGAGGCAATACGGCACTGATGGCATCAGCTATGAGAGGAACATTGCATGACAACCTCGGATATTAACCCAGAGGTAAATCAACCAGGCACTCCACCTATGGCTCCAGGCTGGTATACCGACCCTCAGAATCAGGAGCAACAAAGGTTGTGGAACGGCAACCAGTGGACAGACGAGGTCAAACCAAACGATGCAGCGCCTTCTAGCCCGCCGGGGAAGCCTGCGAAGAAGCCTTTTTATAAGCGAGTATGGTTCTGGGTCATTGTTGCAGTGGTTGTTCTCATTGTTGCTGCTTCCAATAACGCAGGAGATGAAGCAGACACCACTGTGTCCCCTTCACCTTCGGTAACGCCCACGATTTCGGAAACGCCTTCAGCGACTCCCACGCCTTCAGAGACACCTACTCCTACGGTAACCCCTACTCCTTCAGCGACTCCCACGCCTTCAGCAACAAAGACCCCGGAACTAACCGCTAAACAAATTGAAAATCATATGAAGAAATCTTACGATCTGAAGGAAACAGACAGCTGGTCGGAGTTGTGCACTGTTGACAGCGGCTATTACCCGTATCCGTGTGCAATTTCTTCAATGAAGCTAGAGTCAGGCACTCTTTACATAAGGGTGCAGGAAACGTTATCGAAAGAAGAAGCTAAGCAATATGCGAACTACGCTCTGAACTTCCTGTGTGCAACAGGTGAGATTGCTGCCAAGTTTAAGAGCATCAGTGATGTAACCATCACTGATGCTCAAGGTATTGACAGGGGTTTTGCTTTAAGCGGAAGTAACTTCATGTGTCAGCGGAATCGCTAAGCGTTATCTGGCTGAGGCAGATCCATCCCCTGCCGTAGCTTGCTTCGCGCTGCTGCACTCCAAGCCGCAACACCACGATGGGGAAAAACTAGGCAACATCAAGTAGTTGGTGTACACGCTGATACGAGATTCCAAGCGCCGTTCCAATGTCACGAAGCGTCCAATCTTGACTACGCAATATCTGCACAGTTTCACGAGACTTAATTGCAGCTCTGCTCTTAGCCTGGGCTGCTTGATCGAATAGTTCCTCTGCCTCGCGATAGGTCAGCGTCGCTTCATCAGGCATGGCTACAGTGAGCGTCACATCAATATCATCAAGTTGAACATCCATCCACACCGCTGTAAGGTCTTTCGCCATTTCTTCGGCTTCTGCCAAGTTCCGCCCTTGGG
>WRJP01000158.1 GCA_009778535.1 Propionibacteriaceae bacterium
AAGCCCAGCGGTAAAAAGATGTCTAAAGCATCTTCGGCAGCATGTCCTCCTGGGCCGTGTCCGCAGTCATGTCCTAATGCCATCGCCTCCACTAAGGTGACATTGGCTCCTACACCACGGGCTATCGCCGTCGCTACTTGCGCAACTTCCAAGGCGTGGGTGAGCCGGGTGCGTTGATGGTCGGTGGGGAAAACCACGACTTGTGTCTTTCCAGCTAAACGGCGAAATGCTGACGAGTGGACGATTCGGTCGCGGTCACGCTCGAAGCAGGTACGCAGCAGGTCAGGTTCTTCAGAAATTGCACGGTTTCCGGCACCTTTCGCCAGCGTCGCCCCTGGGCGCAGTTGCGCAGCCTCTTGGTCTTCGCGGGTTTGGCGGTCAATGGGCGTACCAGTTGCCATGCGCGCGCTGACTCCAAGGTGCGCCGAGACGAAATCCCCTTGGGGCTGGCCTTGCATCGTTTGGGCCCACGCAACCGTCCTAGCCGTAACATCACTCATGTGACAATCTTGCCATTGTCTAGCGCGACCGTGCTGGTTGACCAGACACCGCTGGTTATGCCACAGCTTGTTTATGGGCACGCCCAACGAAAAATTCTCCAATTCAGATCAGTTAGGCAGGCATCATAATGGCAATAAACGGATCACGCCTTAACCCGACTAGGGCTGCTGCTAGCGCAGTAATTCCAGCAAGGGTTAACAGCCCGACCCAGATCAGGCTTGTTATTAATATGACGTTCGGAGAAAACGAAAATGCGCCTAGCGTCGCGTTTGCCAAAAAGACTCCTCCAACGAGCCCGAGGAGTGTACCCAAAGCCGCTCCGAAAGCTGCCCCTAAGCATACGTCTGCAACCACCAGACGCAGTATGTCCGACTTTTGCCAGCCACGCATCCGAAGTAAGCCAAACTCTTGGATTCTTTTTCGGAGAGTCGATCTAGTAATAAACACAACAAAGATAGTTGCGCACAGTAGCGATACGAAACCGAGTAAAGTAATCAGTCCTGGAAGCATTTCAATCGTTTCTGGCAAACTCCCCAAACTGTCACGCAATGGATAGGCATCAAAACCTTGGTCGCGTATTTGCTTCGCAACGAAATCAACAACATCAGTAGATCGGACGTTTACCACGACTCGGGAAAAACCGATCACTGATAGGAACTGGCTTTGAGGAACCTGATGCTCGGCTGACAGCAATCGAATCACTAGGGCTTGGTTTGCATACACGGTTCCTGGGTATGGCGGAGACCAAGTTGTCGGATAAGTGGCGACGACAGTAAGAGTAATATCGCGGGATTCGCCCGTGTGATCGTCAACTTTTTCAATAAAGGTTGCAGGCATAGGCTTGCCTATCCACACTGTCATGTCTTCGCCCTCTAGGGAGGCCGGGGGGATTATTTGATCATCAGCCAGATTTTTCACAACAGCTGCAGGTATGTCTGTGGGCAGGCTTGCAGGATCAGCCACTAGTACTGTAGCTCCCCATTGAACACGATCATCATCGTCGCATGAATATAATGTCGCAGAATCCCCAGGGATCAATCCAACGACACCATCAATGGCAGCAATGCGGTCGATGTCTGCCTGTAGTAGATTCTCCTGCACACTCCCTGTGGGGCGGACGACCCTTATTTGCGTCAGAATGCTTTCCCCTTCGGCTTGGGCAATAGCTTTCTCTCCTGCGTTCGCGACTGGCACAATCATCGCTGCCAGCGTCAACGTGCAGATACAAAACGGCATGAACACACTACGGCTGGCACTGAAACCTTTACGAAGCGACAGCCAAAGCCAAGACCGTAGGGAAAATTGTCTGTTCATAGTGTCACCGTTTCGTCGGCAACTTTGATTAGCCTCTCATCATGGCTGGCAATGATAACTATTCGACCTTGGCTTGCAACCTGCCTAAGTAAGCCAATGACACGATCAGAGTTACCTGCATCCAGAGCCCCTGTTGGCTCATCAGCAAGCAGCACCTGTGGATCACATGCGGCTGCGCTGGCAATAGCTGCTCGCTGTCGCTGACCGAGCGAAATCTGAGACGGCAACTGATCGGCCAACTCGCCCAAACCGAGAACTGTGAGATGGTTAACTGCTCGAGCTCGCAATTTAACACTTGGCCAGCCCCACGCTAAAGCGACATTCTGCCAAATCGGTAACTTCTCAAAAAGCGCCGAATTCTGAAGTACCAGCATCCGTGTTGGTGTCCAACCTGGTACCGCTTTCGTGGCTACTATTCGGCGATCTATTGATATTTCGCCCGACTGCGATACCAGCACCCCAGCTAAACATGCAAGCAGCGTTGATTTACCAGAGCCAGATTCACCAACTAGCAAAGTTAACTTCCCCGCTTCGGCTGTCAGTGATGCTCCAGGAGGAAATATCCCTCTACCTGTTTTTGGGTAGGTATAGCAAACATTCTTAGCAATCAACATCTGGGGCATCTTCTAACTGATAGCATCAAAAAAGCGTGCACGAATCAACTCGAATCTGACTGGGCGAGCCTTTCCCACATAATCTTCAACATCGGCAGTTTCCAATCTTGTTAGGTATGCCTCCCATTGTGCGCTCATCTCTTCATGCTGCTGCTGGTCATTCATGACAGGCACTAAATGCTTTCGCATATTCGAATAAGCCGCTGCATGTTCGGGTGCATTAGCTCGTATAGCCTGTAATGACAATAGTGCAAGCTCTTGTTCGGTGAAGCCAGCTAGCTCAATACAGTTGGCTTCAATTGAACTGAGTGCTAATAAGGTCAGGGGCGAAGTGGTCATCCAATTACTAGCCAATTCCGATGTGCATTTCACAGGCACTTCAAGTCTGGCAACGACAGCAGTCTCTACCATCCTTGCCACCATTCCATCATCATCGGTCACAGCAGCTACATTAATAGAGTTAATAGTTTTCGCGACAATATCCCTCAACCCCTGGGGACAATTTCCGCTAACTACTGTGCAAAGAAATAGTAAATCAGAAGCCTGTCGCTCGCTCGGTTCCATTTCTCCTGAGACATATGCTTCGACAGCCCTTCCGACCCCATTCTCAATCCAGGGCGGCCTTTCCTGATCCACCAACTGTAGCAACTCGGTGGCATCCCTAGTTGCCTCTAAGGTACCGAAACCCAACGGCTCAGGCCAATCTAATAAAGAAGATTCCCTCACCATCGTCCACTCCTGCATTTGATATGGGATAGCGTTCAATAAACTATCGACTTGGCTTCGATCAACCTCTGCCAACACCAAGGTCTCAAGCGTGCTTGACCTAGTTATTGACATAACGTTACTTCGCGCACAGATTTCCAGTTTCTGCGAGAGTTTTACACCTAATGCTGACAAAGCATTCGCATCTTCCATTAGACCTTCATCGCAGCCGTGCGTGCTCATTCTTTGCTCTAAATCAGCAGTGAATGTAGACTCCGAAAAACTAACGAGCACCTGTAAATCATTCAACAGTCCGGCTTTCTTTGCCCTAAGAGCCACCAGCGGGTATTCCCTCACCGCTTTGTTTACCGACAACTGATATTCCGGTGACACTGTGATGTCAATACCAATGCACGTT
>WRJP01000159.1 GCA_009778535.1 Propionibacteriaceae bacterium
GTCGATGGCCAGGTTTACCAAGACGTAGATCACTACAAGAAGGGAGACTATAGATACTACCTCTGGGGTCTCATGTAAGTTAATTGCTCGAAAAAGTTCACCACCAACGCCAGGCACATTAAAGATACCCTCGGTGACGGTGGCGCCAACAATCAGTACGCCGAAATCGGCGGCTAGATTGGTGACAACTGGAATCATTGAGTTGCGCAGTACATGAACTGGAATCACCCGACCGCGCGATAAACCTTTACCATAGGCCATGCGTACGAAATCCATTTGGCTGGTTTCTATCACCGAGGTTCGAGTTAGCCGCACTACATAGGCCAGGTTCAGTGCAGCTAAGACTATTGCTGGCAAGATTAAGTCGACCCATGGTGCACCCTTCCCAACCGTAGGACGTACCCAACCTAACTCAATTCCCAAGCCCCATTGGGCGATGAAAGCCATGACGAAGACTGGCACTGAGATGATGACCAATGTAATGAGAAGTGAAGTGTGATCAAAAATACCGCCTCGGCGCAGCCCAGATATTAACCCAGTAACGACACCGAAAACCAGCTGAATGGCAATAGCCAAAAGGGCGAGTCTCAGGGTTACTGGGAACGCTCGCATGAGGATATCGGCCACCGGTTGACCGCGGAAGGTGGTGCCCAAGTCTCCTTGCAGCAGGTTCCCCAGGAAGATCAGATAACGGGTGAAGAAGGGTTTATCTAGGTTGAACCGCGCTGATAGCGCGGCGTGCTGGGCCTCTGTGGGGGTTTTGTCACCAAAAAGCGCCAAAATCGGGTCGCCCGGGATGGCAAACACCATGGAGAAAACCAGAAATGTGGCACCAAAGAATACGGGGATGATTTGCAGCAGTCGCCGGATGATGTACCAGGTCATGGTCGCTTTGTTCTAGTAGAAATGTTTTGGGCGGCAGGAAAACCTGCCGCCCATAACAGTACTACGAAATTGTAACGTAGGGTCAGTTGTTGGCTGTTTTAGTAATCTGGTAGAGCACCGGCCAGCTATCCCAGCCGTATCCCACATTTCCAACATGGTTTGAATATCCAGCGTTCACTGACTGATACCAAAGCGGTAGCACTGGCAGATCCTTAAACAACTGCTCTTGAGCCTGCTCCAGTAGTTTTGCTGACTCTTCCAGGGTTGGCGCGGTTGCACCCTTTTGCACCAGCTCGTCATAGGCGGCTGAGGAGTAATCGCCGTCATTGGAACCGGCGCCAGTGATATACAGCGCACCCAAGATGTTGTAAGGGCCGGGATAGTCGAATTGCCAACCCGAACGAGTAGCTGCCTGGATGGTTCTATTCTTGATCTCGGTACGCAAGGTTGCGAAGTCCGGGAAGGATTGGCCCTTGGCATCGATTCCAAGGGTGTTCTTGAGCTGGTTGGTAACTGCGGTTACCCAGGGCTCATGGCCGCCATCGGCATTGTAGGCGATTACGAAGCTGCCATCCCAAGGTGAAATAGCGTCAGCTTGAGCCCACAGTTCCTTAGCTTTGTCGGCGTTGAAATGGGTCACTTCAGAACCTGGAATGGCGTCGTTGTAGCCAGCAATAACAGGAGAAGTGTATTCGCGTGCAGGACTGCGCGTACCTTGGAAGATCACGTTGCAGACCTCTTCGCGGTTGATGGCATATGAGATAGCCTGACGGCGCAGTAGACCTTCTTCATCGTCGGCGAAATGAGCCAGGCGCTTGGGAATGGTCAGTCCCTGCCAAATCGCAGCACCCTGGTCGATAGCACGAGCACCAAAATCATCCTTGTACTTGCCGAGTGAAACTGCCGGAACCTGCTGCAGCAAGTCCAGGTTGTCGCTCAGCGCGTCAACATAGGCAGCATCTTGGGTGGCGTAGGCGCGAAGTTCGATGCCACCGTTTTGTGGTTTGCGTGGGCCGTCATAGTTCGGATTCGGCAGCATATTGATCGAAACGTCATGTTCCCAGGACTCAAGAGCATAGGGGCCATTTCCGATCGGACTTGCACCGAAGGCTTCGGGATCGGCAAAGAACGAATCAGGCACCGGAGCAAAGACCGTGTAGCCTAGGGTCATGGCAAAATCGGCCTGTGGCGCAGACAGCGTAACGGTCAGTGTAGTGTCATCGACTACTGCTATCGCCAGTGATTCTTCCTTTACCTCTTCATCGGTATAACCCTCCCAGTTTTCAAACCACCACTGATTTTCAAACTCGGGATCTGAAGCTGCATACTGCCAAGCTTTGGCATAGTTGCTAGCTGTCAGCGGGCTGCCGTCGGAGAACTTCAAACCAGGGCGAAGTTTGATCGTCCAAGTCTTGCCATCATCGGAAGTGATCGACTCTGCGGTGTCCATTTTCACTGAGCCATCAGCTTCATAGTAGATCGGCATGGCGAAAAGATTCTGTAGTGCGAGACCGCCCCCGACCTCATTTGTGATCGCTGGGATCAATGGGTGTTGCGGCTCGTTGCTCGCGAAGGAGACGATTCCTGGCGCTGCCGACGCAGACGAAGTAGGATCAGTTGGTTGTGTGGGAGGAGCTGACTCAGTTGGGGTAGAAGTACCACAACCGGACAGCGCTAAGGCTAGTGCGATGATTCCAGCTGCTGCGCCAGAAGCGAGATGTTTTCGATTCATTGATTTCCTTTCATACCTTGATTTATTTTTGGGGTGGCATTGGATATCAAAATCTAGGTGAGGATACCACAAAATCTGTGCAAACCGGCATTTGCGGCGCCCTCAACAAAAGTGCGATACCTTTTCAGCATCGATCAAGTGCCAATAAAAACTGCTCGTTCGCTGAGTCGAGCCAAAGATTCCATACAGAAACCAAGATTTTCACGATCACATTGAGCTGAGGCGACAGCGTTCGTTAGGTGAATCGTCGCCAGAGCAGGTAGAATGTGCGCGCGCGTTCGTCAAAGTGGCGAACAGAAACCAGAAGGTGGGTTAACGCTCATGACGACTCGATGAGTAACCAGAAATGAGCACGCAAAAAAACTAACTGGTCCGCCTTTTTCCGCGGACCCGAAGGAGAGTAGTGGCCAAGGTCCGCGTCCACGAGCTTGCAAAAGAGCTTGGGTTGGAGAGCAAGGAATTACTTAAGATCGCCAATGAAATGGGCGAATATGTAAAGTCTGCTTCTTCAACTATTGAAACTCCGGTCGTTCGCAAGCTGAAAGAAAAGGTCGAGGCGATGCGGCCAAGTCCGCAGCCAGAACCTGCACCGGTTCTGACCCCTCCCGCTTCGACTGTCGAGGATAAGAAAAAAGTTGTTGCAGCGCCTGCTCCCGAACCTGAGGTTGCAGACACAAAACCTGAAGTTATTGCAAAAACTGAACCTCTCCCCGAAGCCGAACCTGATGTCGCTGAGAAAGTGGCCACAGTCACTGAGCCCGTCGCCGAGCCCGAAAAACCCACTGCTCGGGCATCAGGTGAAAAGCCCTTGGTGGTGCCGATACCGCGTCCACCGCTGCGGCCTGATATCCCAAAGCCACGACCGATGCCAAGACCAGGTTCCACCGGTGGTCTTCCGGCACGCAAACCAG
>WRJP01000160.1 GCA_009778535.1 Propionibacteriaceae bacterium
CACAATGCCGACAGTGAAGCACAGCCCACCGAATACGTTAACAGTGATGGCTGAAAATGCGTTTTTGATTGCTTCGGTAGTTTCGGAATAACCGATTAGTAAGAACGAGCAAAGCGATGTGATTTCCCAGAAGAAAAGTATGAACACCATGTCATTTGAAATGACTAAACCAAACATTGCAGTTAAAAATACGAGTAGTACAGTGAAGAACATTGAACTTCGGTCTTTAACTTCGGGATGGTGACGTTGGTATTTTCGCATGTATTCAACTGCGTAAACGCATATCAAGGAGCCAATCACCCCGATTATTGCAATCATAATCAGTGACAGCTTGTCTACATAGAGACTTACGAGGGAATGGGTCGAATGGCCTTCGGACAACTCGAACCAGGCCAGAATCACGATCTGCGCAGTGGCAAATATCGACACCAAGTAGGACTTGTGCTTGATGCCTTTATAAATGATATATGCAGCTATCAAAACATCGATCACGAGCATTATTGGTTTTATCGCTGTATATGAAGAAAGGTCGATAGTGAAAATGTTTTGATAATGCGCAACTATGCAAAAAACTGTGACCGGAATGATTGCGATCGCAGCCAGCCGAATGATTATTCCGTATGCCCTTTGTTTTCGTGCGAAAAACGTAAACAGGGCGAAAATCAACGGCAGGCCGGTCAACACCAGTATGGTTTCCATAGGATGCACCTCTCTCACCGTGTATCATACACAGAAATCAAGAGTAGCATGAAGCAAACCGGTCGGCCGGTCTTTTCTTGCAGATCGTTTTCATCCTCGTTGGACAAGTCGGAGCCATTGGCTCAGTATCGACACTGAGTAAAGGCGGAAGTTCATGTCGTTACCCTGCGTCATCTGCGGAGAGCAGTGGGAACCAAGTGCAGAGGTCGGTGTGGGTGCCGCTGGCGTGGACAAGGTGTTGTTCTAGGGCTTGCTCCCATGACAGCCCGCCAATGGCCAGAGCCAGAAAAGTATGTGGGTTGGTTTCAACGACGTTTCCTGGAGTCCCACGGGTATGTGCCCCGCGCGCTGCCGAGCCTACTTGTACTGCCGCAAACGGGGGAACGCGTACTTCCAGCGTCTTACCAGGGTGTTTATTTCCCAGCAAGTGACACAGAGTACGCACTGCTATAGCGATTTCAGAATCAGCGACCACAGTGCCTGCGGTCACTTGAATGGCGATCATCTTTGCTTGGTTAATGCTCGCAGTAGTGAGGGTTCGCACTAAGGTACGTTACCATCTTGAATTGTGATCGGAAGTGATTCACTGCAACTG
This sequence comes from Propionibacteriaceae bacterium, assembly GCA_009778535.1. Taxonomy (GTDB): domain Bacteria; phylum Actinomycetota; class Actinomycetes; order Propionibacteriales; family Propionibacteriaceae; genus Propionicimonas. Next base: position 1,295 of record WRJP01000160.1, read on the forward strand.
ATGCTGGCGCGGCTGGGATTCGCCAACATTACGAAGCTGTCGTCAACTGTCCAAAGTTGGAAATGTGACGACGCGGCGATTGTTGCCATCTTGGAGAAGTTGGCAACCGCACCTGACCGCGATCTGGCATTTTCCGCGTTTGCACGTTTGATTGACTCAAACCAGGAATTGCCATCACTGCTGGCCGCCGATGCGCAGTGGATGGATACGCTCGCGCGGGTGCTCGGGTCGAGCGTGGCACTGGGACAGTTCCTGGCAGTGAATCCAACTGAATTGGAAACGCTACGTGTCGAAAACCCGCGCTGCAACGTAAAGCAGCTACGTCGTGAGCTGTTGCGAAGCGTAGGAGCAGACCCTGATGCCACGGTACCAATAGCCGACCCGACGCGTTCGGACGACTTGCGCCGCGCCTATCACCATGCAGTGCTGCAAATCGCAGCTCGTGATGTCACTGCGGCTGACCAACTGGACATTCTGCCCGACATAGCTGTAGAGCTATCAGCTCTTGCTGATGGCACTGTTGAAGCTGCATTGGCGCTGGCACGCGGAGAAGTCTCCGACTCACAAAAATGCCGGTTGGGAATCATTGCTATGGGTAAGGCTGGTGCTAAAGAACTCAACTACGTTTCCGATGTCGATCTCATCTTTGTTGCTGAACCCGCACTTGACGCCTGGGGAAAGCCACTATGTGATTCAACCCAAGCAATAGCGGTAGCAACGAAACTTGCAAGCGCACTGAGCAGAATTTGTTCTGATCACACTAGCGCTGGAACCATCTGGAAAATTGACCCGAATTTACGTCCCGAAGGCAAACAAGGCGCATTAGTAAGAACGCTGAGTTCATACCAGACTTACTACGAGAAGTGGGCAAAAAACTGGGAATTTCAAGCCTTAATGAAGGCACGCCCGATGGCAGGGGATATAGCCCTAGCGGGAGAGTTCGTTGACATGATCTGGCCAATGGTCTGGAGTGTGGCAGACGACGATCAGTTCGTGCCGCAGATGCAGGCGATGCGGCAGCGCGTGATTTCGCTGCTGTCACCTAAGGTGGCTGATCGAGAAATTAAGCTAGGTGCCGGTGGTTTAAGGGATGTCGAATTCACGGTGCAACTGCTACAACTGGTTCACGGACGTGCCGATGAACGCCTGCGGTTACGCGGCACATTCGAGGCTTTGGAAAAGCTAGTCGCATACGGCTATGTCGGACGACAAGACGGCAATGATCTTGCCAGCGCATATCGCCTGCTGCGTGTCCTCGAACACCGCCTCCAGTTGTATCGGATGCAGCGCACCCATTTGCTGCCCGCCGACGATTACGCGCAAACTTGGCTTGCGCGGGGAATCGGACTTGAGCAGCCAAAGGAATTGACGCAGCTTTGGCGCGCTACCACCCGCAAGGTGCTGACGTTGCACCACCGCATGTTTTACTCGCCGCTGTTGGAAGCCGTAGCAAGAATCCCCACTGCTCAAGTGCGGCTTACCTCCCAGGCTGCCCAAACGCGCTTGCAGGCACTTGGGTATTCCGACCCAAAGGCGGCTCTAAAGCACATTGCGGCACTCAGCCAAGGGATGAGCCGTCAAGCAGAAATTCAACGTCAGATTCTGCCAGCAATGCTGGGCTGGTTCACGCAAGGGCCAAACCCAGATCATGGCTTACTTGCCTTTAGGCAGGTGTCGGAAAAACTGGGACGTTCACCTTGGTATCTGCGCGCCTTGCGTGACGGCGGTATCACGGCACAGCATTTTGCAAAAATCTTGGCATCCAGTCGTTATGCGGTGGATTTGCTGCTACGAAATCCGCAAAGCGCGGCGCTGCTGGGTGATACAGCTGGGCTTGTTCCAGTAGAACGCGAGACGATCTTGGACGAAATGTTGCGTTCAGCGCGTCGTCATGAGTCCGTTACGGATGCTGCCGCCGCCATTCGTTCAGTACGCCGCCGCGAGTTGCTGCGCCTAGCGATGGGTAACCTCATTGGCGATCTGGAACTTAGTGCCTTGGGAAAGGCGCTGTCGGATGTGACCTCGGCCACCATCGATGCAGGACTGGATGTCGCCAAACGCGGCGTATCGGACGTACCGGAAATTGCGGTGATCGCCCTGGGACGTTGGGGCGGTCAGGAAATGTCGTATGCTTCCGACGCGGATGCGATGTTTGTTTGCGACGATATCAAAGCTGTCGAAGGCATCAATGCTGCTACAACTGTGATTAACAGACTCCGCTCCTTG
>WRJP01000161.1 GCA_009778535.1 Propionibacteriaceae bacterium
GAAGAACCCACACACCATACGCGGACATTTTCAAATGAGGCAAGCCTTGTGCTTCCCGGACGTTTTAGATGAGGCTAGTCGTCGCTTTGAAGGGCTGAAAGTTCTCGGGTAGACTTATACCACGAAGAGATACTATTTTGGCTGCATGCCACTGTTACGTAGCAAGGGGGATGACCCGAGTCATGGGGCGCGGCCGAGCAAAGGCGAAGCAGACGAAGGTTGCTCGCGACTTGAAATACCGTTCTTACGACACTGATTTTGCGTCACTTGAACGTGAATTACGCGGCGAATCAAACGAAATAACTGCGGAACTTGAAGATGAATATGACCCTTATGCCGAATTAGCAGATCAATATGCTGATTCTGATATTGATGAGGGCTCCTCGCAACATTAACTGCGCCGAGCGTATTAGAATCGAGTGCATTCTGCGAAAAGGACTCCGGTGCGAAGGATTATTTACGGCTTTCTTGCTGCCATCATTGCTATCTCGGTGCTGCCCGCAACGCAAACTGCTGCCGTAGCCCCTGCTCCTGCTGCCGACCCAATCGCCATTGCGCTAGATATTCACCCCGGATATAAACCGCAAAAAGAATGCTCAACTGCCGCCAAACCCGGAGCAAAAGCGCTGCTCGAAACTCTCATAAAGAATTTTGAAGGTACGTCGCTTGGAATTTCACGCTCGTGCAGTTCGGGAGGTACTTCTGAACACAAAGAGGGGCGCGCTCTAGACTGGGGGCGTGACGTGAAATACGAGTCGCACCGCAAATCGGTCGATGCGGCGATGGAATGGCTTACCGCTAACAACGGCGAAGTGGCTATTCGACTCGGGGTGATGTACATCCTGTGGGATCAGAAGATTTGGAGCACCTACTATCCCGAGATGGGTTGGCGGAGGATGCCAGACCGCGGCTCGTACTCTCAGAACCACAAGGATCACGTCCACATCTCGTTGACCTGGGATGGCGCAATGCAGCGCACTTCTTGGTGGACGGGGACTCCAGTGCTAGGCAAGCCCTGTTTAACAAAAGAGTGCGCTGTAGGCAAGGTCGCCTACCCGCAATTGACCACCACTCGACCCTTTGTCGCAGTGAAAGCTCCGCTGCCATTTGTGCCCTATCCCAGCAAAATGCCGGAGATTAGCGGTTCGCCGATAGTGGGAAAAACATTGGGAGTGACCATCGGCAACGATTGGCATCCGGCACTCAGCGGCGACACTAACTTCGATTGTCCAGCTAGCGCCAAATGCAGTTACCAGTGGTATCGCAGCTCAGCCAAGATTGCTGGGGCAGTGAAAAAGACGTACACCGTCCTAAGCGCCGACTACAGCAAATGCCTGAACGTTGAGGTCACCGTGACCGCTAACGGAAAAACGGTTGCGAAAAAGGCCGGCGAAACGACTGACACTATCAGCAGTTTGATCACCTATGCTGCCAAGCCTAACGCGTTGCCTGCCCAGGTTGTTATGGGAAAAGAATTGGTCGCCACCCATGCCGACTGGGAGCCTGCGAAAGTTGTCGTGAAATATCAATGGCTGCGAGACGGGAAGGCAATTGCAGGTGCTACCAGTTCTAGCTATAAGACTGTAAAAGCTGATCTAGGAAAGAAAATCTCGGTGAAACTCACGGGGTCGTCAGCTGGGGTAATAGCGCTCTCCATCACAAGTAACGCTGCCGTCGTTGTTGCAGGATTCGCTCATATCGGCACTGCGAAGATCACAGGAGTAAATCGGGTAGGCGGTAAGCTCACAGTGTCAAACGCAGGCTGGTCTCCGAAGCCGAAATCATACAAATATCAGTGGTTCCGTAATGGGAAACCAATCAGCAAAGCAACCAAATCGAGTTACACCCTCACCGATGCGGACGTAGCTACCTTGATTTCGGTGCAGGTCAACGCTCTGAACCCGAATTACCTTACAGGTAAGGTCAACACCGCACTTAACAAACCGGTCGCTGCGGGAATCAAAATCGCAAAACCAAAAATCTCTGGAACTGCGAAGGTCAATAAGAAACTTACCGCGACCCCAGGCGGTTGGGGCCCCAAAGGAGTCAAACTCACCTACCGTTGGTATCGCAACGGCAAGGCGATCGGAAAAGCCACTAAGAGCACTTACAAACTCGTCAAGGCCGACCAAGGCAAAAAGATCACCGTGAAGGTGACCGGAAAACTCTCCGGCTATCCGACCCGTACGGTCGAATCTGCCGCAACTGCCAAAGTCAAGAAATAGCGGCCTTCCTTTTCTCGCTGGTTGACAAAGCGAGGGTAACTAAGCCAGATCTGGCGTCCGTCCTTGTATTTTCGACCGACAGCCAAGGCTGCTCAACAGGCGAGCTGGGCACGAATAGCGTCAAGTTGACCCATGATGGCGACGGTTTCGTCGAGAGGAAGCAATCCAGATTCGGTCTGCCCGTTTGCCACTAAGTCGGCGAAATGGGCAGCTTCGTGGCAAAGACCTTGATGTCCTAAGACGAGTGGGGCGGGACTGGAAATCGCTGTTCCGTTCGGGTAAACCAGTCGCACGTTTCCGGGTGCGTAGAAATCGCCGTCCAACTCAATGCGGGCTTTCGTGCCGCAGATCGTGGCCGTAGTAGGAGTCTTTGTAAGCATTGAAGTGTTTACCAATGCCTGCGCGGATGTATTTCCTGGAAAGTCGCTCAAAACTGCACTGACTTGCGCATCGACACCACTTTCCCACAGCTTTCCCGTAGCCTGTACTTTTCGTGGAACTCCGAACACGAAGTTCGCATACGAAATCGGGTAGATACCCAAATCCAACAGCGCGCCGCCAGCTAGCTGTGGTTCCACCAGTCTTGCTACATGCGTCAACGCTTGGCCGTGGTCAGCTATGAATGTGTGGATAATACCTAGCGTTTCGGCTTCCAGTAACTGCCGCACGATGTCCGTGCGCGGCAAAAATCTAGTCCACATTGCTTCCATGAGGGTCAGATTGGCGGTGCGGGCAGCAGTAACCATTTCTGTAGCTTCGGTGCCGTTGCGCGCAAATGCTTTTTCAACCAGCACATGCTTACCAGCGTCAATCGCCAACAGTGTGTGGGCGTGATGCTCGCTATGCGGAGAGGCAACGTATACAGCTTGCACTTGCGGGTCGCTGACCAACTGCTCATAGCTGCTGTACGCTTTGTCAATCCCAAACTTGGCCGCGAACTGTGCGGCACGTTTACCAGAACGCGACCCGACCGCAACCACCTTTTGGTCAGTGTGTGTCGCAAGTGCAGCGGTGAAAGCTGCGGCTATCCATCCTGGGCCAAGAATCCCCCACTTGAGCGGTGCGCTCGCTCTCGGGTCTGCTATGCGCGAGGTCGGCAAAGAAGTCATGCATCAACACTAGCGAAAAGCGTGTTCACGTCCAGCGGGAAGGTCAAAGAAGGCTAGACCCCAGCTTCGGGGTTTCTGTGAGACTTTTTGTTGGCTGGTCTGGGACTGGCTGCCAGGATGGTGTTGATCGTTTTGTTTGTGGTGTGACCCTCGCGGT
>WRJP01000162.1 GCA_009778535.1 Propionibacteriaceae bacterium
CGTCCGTCCACTTGATGCCATGCCGCTCAAAGGCGCGAATCATGTTGATGTCAACAAAGTCCAACCCAATCGGTTTTTCGCCTAGCCCAGCCGATTCCAAGTCACTGATGAGTGCCTTCGTGAATTTTTCTACCTGCTGCGTAGCTGCCGGACCCACGGCGCCCTTTATCCATGAGTACGAGTAACGGATATTCTCTTGCGGAATCCAGGGGTTGTGCTTAGCCAAGTGGAAGCCGATGTCCCCTTGTTCATAGACGATGGGTGGTCTGTCCTCAAGGAGAATTACATAGCGCAGTCCCTGCTTGAGCCGGTTCCAGCCCGGCGTCATGGTTGACGAGACATAGCGCATGTTCTCGTCATAGAACAGCACCAATGCTCCCAGCCCATGCCGCTTCATCGCCTCATGGGCGCGCTTCAACCGCCAGTCGCGCACGGCTGCCCAGTTGATGCCTTCTTTCCAGTCGGTACTCAAAACACCGAATGCTATATCGTTATTTACCATTAAGGCTTGTTCCTTTCACAAGATGGCGGCCACCTTCGGCCGCGCGTCGTCTGGCTCAATATTTAGGCCGCTGCATTTGGGATGATGGCGGTCACTATCTTGGTGAAGTCGTCTTCATCCAAGAGTCCCTTCTTCTCCAAGGAACGGGCTTTAACCTCAGCAAGGATTTGTTCGACTTCTTCAGTGGCGCTCCATGTCAAGCCCAGTTTGTCCATCCACATCGCCACTGAGTCCAGCCCTGATCCCTTGCCAAGAACAATCTTGGGGGGAGCTTGACCGACGAGTCCTGGGTGGAACGGGAAGGTCTCGGTAAGTTCGTCACCGACGTTCTTTACCCATGCGGATATGATTCCGGATTCCACGTTGAACAACGTCTCGCCAATGACCGGACGATTTGGCGGCTGGGTGATATTTGCACAATCCATCACGAGTTGCGCGAGATCATAGAACTTCTCGGTCTTAATCCCAGTATCGATGCCGTACAACATCAATAGCGCCAAGACTGTCTCCTCCATCGGAGTATTGCCAGCGCGTTCTCCGATTCCGGCGACAGAGGTTTGTACCACCTCGACCCCGGCGGCCACGGCCATGACAGTGTTTGCAACGCCCATTCCAAAGTCCATGTGGAAGTGTGCCTCCAACGGGACATTCAGCCGCTGCTTGACCTGCTTAGTGAAGAATGAGATTGCGTGCGGAGAGACCACACCAAAGGTATCTACTAGGGCGATCGCATCCACATGCCCGCCCTTTGCAATTGTTTCAAGGTCGTCCAGCAACTCGACCATGCCAGCTCTGGTGGCATCAATCGGGAAGAAGGTGACTTTCAAGCCGTTTTCATGCGCGAAGCTCGTTGTTTCGATCGACAGATCAATCGCACGCGACACATCCCACCGGTAGGCTTTCTCAATCAGGTGATGACTCGACGGAACTTCCGTCACTACCCCAGACACTCCCGCTTCCAGCGCCAACTCGACGTCGGAAACCATGCAGCGTGAGAATGCATAAATCTCTGCATCCAAGCCAGCATTTGCGATTTCTGTGACTGCACGCTTATCCGATGGGGACACCGCCGGCATACCAGCTTCAATGCGATGAACACCTGCGGCATCCAAGGCTTCCGCAATCTTAATTTTCTCCTCAGCCCGGAATACTATCCCGGCCTGCTGTTCTCCGTCACGAAGCGTTACATCATGTACTTTCACCTGAGCAGGCAGTGAAAAATCTGCTACTACTTCAGGAAGGAAGTTCCACGGACTCCCAAACCATTGCTCCGATTTCCAAGGCTCCGATGCCATTGACCCAACTCCTTTCGCCTCTTTGCGACACAACTCGACACTAAATCGAACTATAGAAAGATATTCTACACGAAATATTGTACAGGAGACATGATGTACGACACCACCGGTTCGATGATAGAATTATCTGGAGCCTACGAGATTGGAGTTGCTATGGCTGGGTATAAAGTTGTCCTTACCGATCAGGTATTTCCGACTGTTGATCTCGAACGAAAGCTACTGTCGGAGCACGCTGCAAGCCTGGAGATTGCCGATGGCACTCCCGAAGACGTACTAGCCAAGGCCAGCGATGCAGATGCCCTGCTGACTACCTATTTTCCAATGCAAGCCGAAACGCTTTCACAGTTAAAACAATGCAAGATCATTGCCCGCTATGGGATTGGCGTAGACAATATTGACCTTGAGACGGCGCGCCAGTTAGGAATCAGAGTCACAAACGTGCCTGATTACTCGGTTCATGAGGTTGCTTCTCATGCGTTTGCAATGCTGCTTGCCTTGTTACGACGTATACCACAGGCCGATGAATACGTCCGAAACGGCGGCTGGCCAATCGCAGCTCTGAGACCCTTACGCAGACTCTCAGAACTCACATTCGGCCTGATTGGATACGGACGAATCGCCCGCCAACTGGCAGACTTCATTCGCCCGCTCGGCGCCAGCATCATCGTCTACGATCCCTACGTCACCAGTGCCGCCGATCCACTCGTCGGCCTTGACGAGTTACTCGCAACTGCTGATGCAGTCTCGGTTCACGCGCCTTTGACCGCTGACACAAAAGGTCTGATAAATGCTGAACAGCTCAAAAAAATGAAGCCCGAAGCCGTGCTCGTGAACACAGCACGCGGCGGCTTAGTTGTTCTTGAAGACCTGATCGCCGCCCTCAAGGAGGGCACCATTCGCGGAGCAGGTTTGGACACTTTCGAGCAGGAGCCTATGAATCCGTCTCTAATCCAAGGAGTTTCCGGCCTGATCGTTACCCCTCACATGGCCTACTATTCTGAAGAAGCCCTCCGCGAATCACAGTTCAAAGCGACTACCCAAATCATCAAGGTACTGAACGGACAAGAACCCGACTACCCGATCGTCTAGGTCGTAACCACTTCCACCAAAGATATTCACCGCAAAGCTGGTTGCGGACTGGCATGGCGGCGCTTAGAAAGCTAATCCCGAGGAACGGCATTGGGCTAACCCTGACTGGCAGGATTTCGGGAATCATCAAGAGGAGGGTTTGGAGCAATTCCAAGCAGTTTCTTGGTGGCAATAACGTCCTGCTGCATCTGTGCTACCAGTTCCTCGACGCTGTTGAAGCGGATTTGACCGCGAATCCGCTCCACAAATTCGACCCTGATTTCAGCGTCGTAAAGTTCCAGATCGTCACGGTCAAGAATGTACGCCTCAACGCGGCGCTGGGTTCTGGCAAATGTTGGGGCTGGCCCTACTGAGATCGCAGCTGGCCAAATTTCTGGCTCCAATTCACTCTCCAACGGTGCCCCAAAGCAATCCAGTCCATCCACTCGCCAAACCCAGCCAGCGTACACACCATCTGCCGGACACAGCCGATCTTTTGGCACCGAAAGATTTGCAGTTGGGAAACCGAGCTTTCGTCCCCGTTGCTCCCCGTGCTGCACAATGCCACTGAAACGAATCGGACGGCCAAGATGCCGCGCAGCATGAACCACGTC
>WRJP01000163.1 GCA_009778535.1 Propionibacteriaceae bacterium
ATCCATCGTTGCGTTGTTAGCATAAAAGTCATAATTTCACCTGCTTCTTAAGGAGTGATGATGTACAGCATAAACTCCGGTGTTCGTTTTTCGCAAACGAGTTCCTCATGTTTTGCCATAGTATTGCTTGTAGTCGCTGCAAAAGCAGTGGTCATCCAGAGTGGTGATGGATCTAGATCCGTCAGATTTGACGTTGTCCCTGCACTGGCGGGGGTTCGCCTGGGTCATTGTTTGGTGTCTTTCCATTCGATAGCTAGGCCATATTCTTTGTCGTAGCGGAGGGTAAACCTAGATTTATCGCATTCCCAGATCCCGTCTGCTTCAAGAATCAACGCTCGTTGCGATCGTAGATACGTTGAGGTCTCCCAAGCTGATAGTGATCGCAACTGAAGGAACTCGCGTAACTCTTTTACGCGGACCGAATCAGCGAGCACTTCACGAGCGATGTCAATGCTTGAGCAGCGTTCTCCGTTTGGGCCTAATGAGCGGCCTCCCAATGTTTCGTAGCCATCTTCGGTGCGGATCACAAGGCTAACTTCCATGGTTGGTTCGCCATCTCGGACAACGACAGCCTCATCGTCAGCCGAACTTGTTGCAGCATGATGAAATTCCGAAAGGTCACTCGCATCTGGCGCAGAGCCTGACCTAAGGAGAAATGAATCTGCGTAAGCCTTTCTTTCATTTGATGCTTTCAAATAGTTTTCATATGCGGTTGTTTCTGCACTCTCCCAGCCATTTTGAACTGGACCTCCCACCGTATATCCGGCGACTACTAAGTCCGGTACATCTCCGGGAATCTGCCAGATGTCAGCATCGGAAATCAATGAAGCAGCACGTAGGAGCGACCAAGAATCATAGACATACTCAAACTCAGTCGGGTACTTGCAGCCATCACTGCCTAGCGATAACCCACAGACAACTACACGCGGATTTTTCAGAGCATTGGGGCGGTCGGTAACAGGACGATTATGACGATGCAATCGTCCGATCCGTTGCAGAAGCAGATCAATCGGAGCAATATCGGTGTACAAGATATCTGCATCTACATCAAAACTCTGCTCAGCGATTTGTGTAGCTACAACAACAAGGCGCTTAGGTCGCCCGGCTCCTAACGTACGCTCCTTACTAAGGAGGTCTATTGCCCTTTCTGTCCTAACTGCACGTTCACGAGCTGTTAGTCGTCCGTGCAACAAAAGCACTTCAAGGCCTGCTTCGCGCAGGCTCTTAGCAAGTGTGGTTGCTCGTTTTACCGTGTTCATGATCGCCAGCGCACATCCACCCTCCTCCAGATCGGCAGCAATCTGTGAAACTACCGGCAATACTCCGGTATCTGCACCGTCAAGCACCTTGATCTTGACCTCGATGTCAGGACGCCACTGTTGTGCCACAAATATGTCAACTGCATCACTGCTACGTGACGCCACTGACAAGAGCGGATATCCAGTCGTGTCCATAGCGACTTCACTGTGATTATGTCCGGAATATGCCTTCAGCAAGGCTTCACGCTGAACAGGTGGCAGCGTTGCCGACATAAGGATGACAGGCACTCCAGCCTCAGACAGCCATTGCAGTACTTCGTGTAGAAATGACATTATGAATACGTCATAGCAGTGAACTTCATCAATAATTACCACTTTCCCCACAAGACCTGAATGGCGCAGCATCACGAATTTCGTTTTTGTCCCTGCAAACAGCAAGTGGTCTATAGTCGCAACTACAGCCGGTGCTAGAAGCGCGCGGTGTCGCCCAAGTATCCACTCAAGAGCCCCACCATGCTGGTTCGAGGAGTTTACGCCGTATGGATCGTCGTCCATGCCATAAACATCGCCCATCCGACGATTCTCCAAGGTTGAACGCCATGTCTCATTCAGCATTGCCTTGCCGTGAACAAGTGAAAATACACGGTTCACATCCATTGCGGCGGCCCACTTTTGGCACCGCTCATACATTGCATCAGTGGTGCCTTGAGTCGGCATGGCGAAAAGCAATCCATTGCATTCGAAGCGGCGAGCCAATACTTCGGCAGCGACCAATGCGGCTTCGGTCTTACCTTCGCCCATAGGCGCTTCGATCAGTAACAGTCCTGGTTTTTCCATTTTCTGCGCCGCAGTCACTACCGAGTCTTGGAAGGGGCGCGAGTTGATTCCGAACCGCTGCTTGAATGGGTCGCTTGGCCATTCACATGTGTTCCAATCCCAGCTTACTGTCCCAAGACCCAAGTTATTCCATGCTTGCTCAGCGCGTTTACGAGCTTCAGGCAGCGATACTGCCTGAAGCTCTGTTCCTTCAAAGAAGTCAGAACTTGCGATCCAATCCGCCATCACAACATAACCCGAAAGAACTAGCTGGACGGCAAGATTTGGAGCCGTCAAAACCAGATCAGCTAAACGCACGCCTATTTCAGTTTCAACCCATTCGCATAGCCTTCGTTGCAGTGGAAACCATGTCGGCTTGCCGTGGCCTTCAGTGCTGATATTTCGTCCCAAGAACTTCCCGTGGTGTCCTTCAATAATGACTGCCAACCATGCATGCTCCAAAAGACCAAGCGATTTCAAATATTCTTCAATGATCCTTCGTCCCGCGTGAGTGTGATGCCACTGTTGAGGGATCTTTCCCATGACCAGAGAGCTAAGTGGGATTCCTCCAGCCCTTGCGATTTGAGCTAACTTGCGATCCTTCGTCACGAAGGCGGGAGAACATTTCCCCACATCATGCCAACCGCAAAGTAGACGAAACAGATCTCTTCCTCGGCCATCGGCAATCCCATCCAAGGTTTTGGTTACAGATCGTGCAAGAAACTGATCCCAGATTAACTCGGCAACTGCGACTGAATCTATTAGATGCCCAGGCAAAGAATGAGACCTCCCAGCCGCATCTGACTTTGCCCAAAGGAAAGTAAGTTCAGGTTCTGGATTATCAAGCACGGACATATCAAATCACCTCTGGTGCTATTAATCTGTGGAGAGCGACAGGATCTGCAGAAACAACTCGGCATATCGTATCTGTTTATTTCCCATGACCTGAGCGTAGTGCGGCATATTTCCAACCGTATCGCCATCATGTATCTTGGCCAGATCGTTGAAATGGCCGAAACCGACGCCATATTTGGAAACGCGAGCCATCCTTACGCCATCGCGCTGTTGTCCGCTATCCCAAGGATAGATCAAAACTTGAGGAAATCCCGCATAGTCCTTAAGGGCGATGTGCCGAGCCCGTTGAATCCGAAACCTGGTTGCCGTTTCGCTCCGCGATGCTGGATGGCCAAAGAGGAATGCATGGATAACGATCCACAGATGGTGGAGATTGAGCTGGGGCATTTTGTAGCGTGCCATTATGCCAATGAATCGCAAGATTGCGCAAAAACCGCGATAAAGGCTTTATCAAAGGAGGGATAGAATGAAAATTTCAAAAGTGCAATTCCATTATCTGGAA
>WRJP01000164.1 GCA_009778535.1 Propionibacteriaceae bacterium
CGATGTTTTTCTGGTTATCACCGCGTCGAACGAACGCCAACTCGGTGCCATCGTCGACAACATCGAGGAGACTTTGCTGCAACACGGGCACAAACCCATCCGCCGCGAGGGAGAACGTGAAAGACTTTGGGTGTTGCTGGACTATTCCGATGTCGTCATTCACATTCAGCAACCAACCGAACGCAACAACTACGCCCTAGAGCGGCTCTGGAAGGACTGCCCGCAACTCCCATTGGACATTCCCGCTGACCTCACGCCTGCTGATTGAGTGCAGGGCGCGAGCCAAAGATTCCGGTGCCGATTCGGACTTGGGTGGAACCGTGGGCGATAGCTAACTCGAAGTCTTGCGACATTCCCATCGACAACTCGTCATATGACTGGCCTGGAAATCCCAACTCGCGCAGTTCACGCTGTAACCGCTGTAACTGTATAAAACAGGCGGCTACCAACGCCTGATCTGCCGATGGAAGCGCGATAGTCATCAGGCCGCAGACTCGAAGCGCCGAAAAGGCCGTCAACTGTTTGGCAAAGTTGACCACTTCAACTGGCGGCAGTCCAGATTTACTTGACTCTGCGGAAGTGTTGACTTGTATCAGAACATCAAGTCCTTTGCCCGATTCCTGCAAGTGACGCTCCAGTGCGCTGGCAAGTTTGAGCGAGTCTAAAGATTGCACTTGTGAAGCGAATGTTGCTACCTGCTTCGCTTTGTTCGTCTGCACATGGCCAATGAAACTCCATTCAATACCGTACGCAGCCAATGTTTCAGCTTTCGACGCTGCTTCTTGCACTCGGTTCTCGGCAAATTTCGAATATCCACAACTGGCCGCAGCTAAGATTTCGGCAGAACTACGACCCTTTGTAACTGGCAGTAACCGTACGGTTTTTGGGTCACGACCATTTTCTATGCATGCCGCCTCGATGCGGGTTTCAATAGCTTTCAGATTCTCAGCTATCAGGGCCATCGCGCCGCCAATGAAATGCAAGCCAGAGCTGCCAGAACCGCAAGAACTAGGGCATACCCCGCATATCTTTCGCTCACTTCCTGTTCGGCTCGCATGTAGCCAACTTTGCGAGAGATAGATTCATACACCTGGCGTAATTCGTTGATGCTGCTAGCCTCGAAACTCTCTCCGCCACTCAACTGTGCAATCCGTCGCAATTCTGGCTTGTTGACTGGCACGTAGGCTCTGCTGCCGCCTTCCCAGACGTAGCCGTCAGCAGTGCCGTATGCGATCGTGTAGATAGGAATATCCATCTCTTTTGCGAGTTTGGCGGCACCGTCAACGGGACGTCCGGCATTTCGGCTCCCGTCAGAAAGCAGAATGATCGCCCCGGGAGCAACCTCGTCCGGATTGTCTCGATCTGGTGGCGCTTGCTGAATTGCGTCCAGGGAAGAATAAATCCCCTCCCCTGTCGCCGTTGATGGTGCCACCTCAAGACGATCTATCGCCGCCGCCAAAACACCGCGATCAATCGTCGGTGGAACAACGACTGCCGCCGTTGCCGCAAAACGCACCAGCGCAACATTGAAACCGGCTGGGATCATTCCCAGGAACTCTTTTGCAGCACTCTTTGCTGCATCAATTCGAGTTGGGGCCACGTCCTCTGCCAGCATCGACCGCGAAACGTCAATCGTGATTACCACAGTCGCCCGCTCTCTGGGCACATCGACTTCATCGGTCGGCTGTGCAAATGCCAGCGTTAACGATCCCAAACTCAGCACCGCAAGCAGCACCGCTGTATGACGTTTCCAAGCTTGCTGTTTCGGGATGACGCGTTCCAGCTTTGACCTGGGATGAGATTTCCCTTTAGAACTCCGCCACATCATAAGAACGAGATAAAGCAAGAACAATGTCGGCAACAGCAGCAGCAGCCACAGTCGTTCTGGGCGAAGAAAACCCAGCAGCAGTACTAATGTCACGGCCATCTCACTCCCAACGAAATTGCAGCTAAAGCCGCTAACGCCGCAAGCGCTAAGCCATAGCCCGCCCATTGCGCCGTCACTTCTTTCTCAGCCATCACATAGCCAACTTCAGTGCGAATATTGCGGTAAATCCGTTCCAACTCTGGGAGATTTTCAGCTTGGTATGCCTCTCCGGAAGTGATTTCTGCGATGGCACGCAACTGTTCAGGGTCGGGCGCGACGCGTTCTCGGCTTCCATCCAGGTCAACATAGCCGTTTTCGGTACCGAAAGAGATTGTGTAGACCGGAATTTTCAATTCTGCTACTTCGCCAGCAGCTTGCATCGGGGCGCGTCCGGTGGTGTTTTGCCCATCAGAAAGCAACACAAAAGCGCCTGGTGCTATTTCCGAGTCGCCGTCACCTTCCGGAGCCAGATACAAGGCACTAATCGCCGTAAATAATGCTTCCCCGATTGCAGTGGATTCGTCGAGCGTGAGTGAATTTATGGCCTGTTCGACAGCCAATCTGTCGGTAGAGGGCTGCATCCGAACCCTAGGATTTCCCGACAACGACACGACCGAAACATTGAATTGCGGCGGCAATTCCCGCACAAACTGGAGTGCTGCGGTTTTTGCTGCCTCAATTCGACTTGGGGCAACGTCCACGGCTCCCATCGACAGTGAGACATCTATTATCAACACAATCGTCGACCGGTCTCGCGGCACCATTTCTTCGCCGTTCGGCCTAGCCCAGGCGACGACTAAAGTGATCAACGAAGCTAAGGAGAGCGCTACTGCAAGGTGTCTGCGCCACTGCGACTGCTTCGTCGTAACTTTCCCCAAGATCGTAGTGTTTGTAAAACGTATTCCCGACTTGTTCTTGCGCAGCACCAAAAACACATAGACGATCACCAAAATAGGCACAATGGCCAACAGCAACAGGCGATACGGTTCAACGAAAGACATTCCGAATATCATCTGGCAACTCCCGTTGGCGGCATGTGCAAAATCGCCGCTGTTCGGCGGTAGGACATGACGAAACGTGCAATGTCATGTACCCAGTCGCGGTCGGTGCGTAACTGAATGTGTGCAACTCCTGCGCGACGAAGTGCGGTTCTGATCCGCTCGCGCTGTGCCGCAGATGCCGCATCCATGCGTGCCCGCGCTGCCACATCGGAAGTATTCACATAACGTTCGTAGTCAGTTTCAGGGTCACGGATCAGCAGATCGCCCAGATCGGGAAATTCTACTTCGTGACGGTCTACTACTTCGATTGCTAATACCTGGTTACGCACAGCTAGATGTTGCATTGCCCGTTCCCAGTCTGGTGGCACGTCTTGGTCAAGTTCATCGTCGCCCGGAGTGAGGAAGTCCGATACCACGACCCGCATACCGCGTCGTCGTTCAGTGCGGCTTAGTTTTTCTATCCCGTCCGCCAAAGAGATCGAACCTGGGGAATTGTCGTGGACGATTGGCTCGGTCAACATCCGTCGCAGCAAAGCGTAGAGCGCGTTGCGTCCCGACTGG
>WRJP01000165.1 GCA_009778535.1 Propionibacteriaceae bacterium
CTGCTCGGTTGGTGGAAGAACGAAAACGCGGGCTGGCAATCATCATGGCCAGCCATGAACCGCGATTGGTTGAGAAAGTCGCTACCAAGACCATCCAGCTTGCCGGAGTGTCATACGATGGCGAAGAGTAAAACGAAACGCTCAACTGCGAAGACGCCCGCCGTGGAGCAGGTGCTTCTACCCGTGCTAACCCCAGAAAAGGCCGAGTACGACTTTTATTTCTTGCCCGATATAGAGCCAGAATACGTTGACGAGCGAGACCTCCATGATCTGATGAAGTGGTGGCGGCATGGCCGTGCCACAAAATCTATCTGGAGGGCTATTTCCGACGGATATGTGACGTTGTTTACTGTGGTGTTGCTTGCTGCGATGATCGCTAGCGTCGTTATGGATGCCCAATCTGGTCAGGCGAGTTGCGAAACTGCGGCTTGCCTGAGTGCAAAGACCCTGCTTCCTGCGGCTACCTGCTTGGCGAGTTACGCCCTCGCGTTGGCCGTTGCTCACCTGTTTGGCCCTGTGCTCGCCTCGGCAGCCGAAGGATCATGGTTGATGGACGCGCCAATCAGTAGGCGGCGACTGTTACGTGGACGGCTTGTGTTGCCAATCGTCATTGCTGGAGTGATCTCTGCGGTGCTATCAGGACTTGTCGCCGCTACTTCTGGTGCTAGTTGGTATCAAGTTGCGGTTTGGAGCCTGGGGGCAGCAATTGGCTCGGCAGCGTTCATGGCGTTGGCCGCAGTAAGACAGTCCAGTGAGAAAAATCGACTGACGAAGGCATTGCAGTATGTGTTGATGGCAGCGGCGCTGGCATTGCTGGCATTCGTAGTTTCGATAGCAGCAAATTGGCTTCACGTGCCTAATCTGCGACTCGACATGATCGTACTAGTTGAAATAGCGGTAGCGGCGGCGTTTGCAATCCTGCTTGTCGTGATGATCGCCTTGGCATACCGGCGGTTGGATGATATTCGACGTTCGCGGCTGTTGAGTGGCGGCTCCCTGGTTTCAGGTATGCAAGGCGCCATGTTCGCGCTTGATTTTGGGCTAATTCGTGACATCCTGGTCGAGCGTCGAGCTGCTCTCAAGGGTTTTGTCACTCCCACAAAAGGCAAAGGGCTTGGTCTGGGAGCGCTCATTTATAGAGATGCGCAACGGCTGCTGCGCGACCCAAGGGGCTTCATCGCGCTAGTGCTGACGTTGTTTGTTCCATACGCGGCTGATGCCCTGGGAATGGGGCAACTGAATCCTTTTTTGTCTGCCCTGGCGCTCATGTTTGCAATGATTGGATTCATGGGCAGCCTGCGGGTACTTAGCCGTACCGGAGGGCTGGCACGAACTTTTCCTTTCCCGACCGCCCAGATGCGTACTGCGTTGATGTTGATTCCTGCGATTCTTGCCTTGGCTTGGGCGTTAGCCGCTTTGCCAGCATTCATTGGTATCAGCCAGGCTGGAGTGGAACGCACTGGGGATGAGGCTGTGCTGGTGGCAATCTGCATCGGCGCGGCAGGAATGTTTGGCGGTGTGCGTTGGGTATGCGGTTCTAAGGTTGATTACAACGCTCCAATGATGGCTACCGCGTCTGGCGCCATGTCTCCCACTCTGATTTTTAACCTGTTCCGCGGCTTCGATGTGATTGCGTTGATCACAGCGCCGTTGATTCTAAACTGGGGTGCGACTTGGTCGTTGATTATTGCCGCCGTAGTGTTCTTCTTCGTGCGCGGTACTTTCAACATGGACGATATGAAAGCTCAGCAGGAAGAATCCAAGAGACAGCTAGCTGCGGCTAAAGAAGTACAACGCAAGAAGATTCCGCGACCGCAGCGCTGACTTTCTTCCAATCCCGCTGGTTGCTGCCGCCTTCAGTCGTGATCGAATCCGAGCGCCGCCA
The DNA here is from genome assembly GCA_009778535.1 of Propionibacteriaceae bacterium. Lineage (GTDB taxonomy): Bacteria > Actinomycetota > Actinomycetes > Propionibacteriales > Propionibacteriaceae > Propionicimonas. The sequence continues at coordinate 1,886 of WRJP01000165.1, forward strand.
GCATCGGGATTAGCTTGGCTGTGGTCTCGGCGTATTCTTCTTCGGGGTCAGATTCGGCTACGATTCCGCAACCGGCATAGATGTTGATGGCCTTGGTGTTCAGCGGGTCGATCTGGCCGCAGCGCAACGCGATGCCGAATTCTCCATCGCCAGCGGAATTCATCCAGCCAACCGGACCGGCGTAGCGTCCGCGATCTAAAAATTCCAACTCGGCGATAGTAGCCAAGGCAAGCGGGGTTGGCGTTCCGCATACTGCCGCGCTGGGATGTAACGCGGCAGCGACTTGTAACGCGCTGGCCTGGTCACGAACCCGTGCAGTGATGTCCGATGCAAGATGCAACACATTCGGCAGTTCCAGGATGAAGGGGTGTTCTGCAACGTTCATGCTCAACGAGAACGGCTGTAACGCGGTAGCAACCGAAGCTACGGCCAGTTCATGTTCTATCAGATTTTTGGAGGAACGCGCCAGACTTTGTGCCAGCTTCAGATCTACTTCCTCGCCGGAATTGCGGCGGATAGTACCGGCGAGCACCCGCGAAGTGACTAAGCCATTCTCTAGCCGAGCCAATAGCTCAGGGGTTGCGCCAACCAGTCCAGCATTGTGGTACGTCCAACAGTTTGGATAGCGTTCTGCCAACCAACGAATCAGCCAAACTGGGTCAACCTCGCCTGTCAGGGTGGCTTTGACTGATCGAGCAAGTACTACCTTTGTCAGGTTGTCGTCCAACCGGCTGATGGTTTTGGCGACAGCGTCTTTCCAGGGGGTCGGTTCCAGGCTGGCAGCAGAACAGGTGAGTGGGACTGGCGAAGTTGGAACAGCAGGCGGGGCTGGCAGGTCTGGTAGTGCAGTGGCCTCGCTGATCGTCGTTAACCACGACCGACCGTTACGTTTTCCAATGACAAACGCCGGTACCTGTAGTACGGCTTGCGCAGCGGTATTGTCTGGATCGAAAGGAAGCGACACGAAAGCCAGCGGGCCTGTTCCGAAAACATCAGGTAAGTCGTTGTGAACTGATAGTTCACTACAAAACCTATCCCACCACTTTTGGGCGTCGGCAGCATCGGTTGGCTGGTAGCGCGCCGCTTGGCCGATTCCAACTAGCCCTTCGCCGTGTCGCAGCCAACATGTTCCAGTCGCGCAAAAGCGTTCTGAAAGCGTTCCAGGGTCAGAAATGGAAACGGTACGTGCAAACATTGGGCTTGAGGATACCGAATCCTTCGAGTCTAATCCAACCACCCGCTAGGTGATTCGGCGTGCCTGCGCCTTGATAGTCGAATCCCTGGTGATACTGGTAGTCGCGGGTTTCACAATAAACAAGTCTTGACGAAGGGATTTTCCGGAAATGACAGCAGAAGTCCTAATGCCGCAGCAACGTGGTGCTGGGATTGCCTTGCGACGCGGAATCGTGCTGGTCGCTATGACCGTGTTTATCCCAGGTTCTGCCCAATTGGCGGCAGGAAACCGGATTTTGGGAAAAATCGCCACTAGAGTCTGGCTAGCGATTATCGGATTGCTGCTTGTCGCGGTAGCAGC
>WRJP01000166.1 GCA_009778535.1 Propionibacteriaceae bacterium
TTCGCCATCTATACCGACAGGATGACGAATTGTGGGTGTCATTGTGCGTGCTCAGTCGAGAATCCATCACATTCTGATTTTCTATGTTTTTCATTGCCACGGCGAAAATTGCCAGTTGACCTAGCCATCAACAGTTGCGCCGCTGCCTCGTCAAGGCCAGCAATCTTGTCAGTGAACGCCTGTGCTTTGTTACCAGTTAGCGTGACAACGTGTTTCCCATTCCATGAAATGAAGACTTTATGGTCTTTCACAAGCGGGTATGAAAACATACTTTATGTTATCTAGTCATGGTGGTTCAGATTCATACCAAGAGCATTGCATGTTTCAGCTGACACGTTCTTGTTTCACCACTATTTACAATGGATCCCGCGACTTGTGCGCGGGATGACCTGACTTGGGTCATTTTAGTGCGTATCTGGCTGGGGGATTTTGGTATGGCTTGTTCGGGTTGTGTCGGCTGCCGAAACTGTTTCAGCGAATACCCGTCTGGAAACCGTAATGATACGACCACACGGTCTGAACTGTTGAACAGATATGCGACCTGAATCCACGTCCTTGTTTTACTGCTTTGTTATGGATACTGCGATTTACACGCAGTATGACAAGAAAGAGACAATCGCAAGAACAGGTTTCGTGGGTTCTACTGCAACTTCTTACTTGCGTCGAAGTCATTCTGCGTGTCAATCGCAGAATCCAGCGCAAAAAGTAGCTATTGAGCAACCTCTCGTGTTATGGATACTGCGAGACGGGTTTCACCCATCCGCAGCAGGACAAAAAGGAGCCTTGCTAGTGCGCAGCACACGCTCCATCGCGGCAGCTACTGGTTGAGGATTTCCGAGGCTCTGTATCGAAGACGCTATCGCAAGAAAAAGTGCCGCACCCGAGCGGGTACGGCACTTGGCTATGTTACTTACTTGATGATTTCAATATTGCCGATTATGGGGAGGCGCTTTTCTTCGCCATTCACAGCATGGATGATGCCCAAAATCGCAAAGACAAACAAAGTTAGCATGGAAATGGAGACAATGAGTCCTAGGAGCCAGCCGATGACCGGGATCCATCCGAATAACCAGCTAACGATATACAAAGCGATCGCTGTAATAGCAAGGACGGTGCCTTGGTTGGTGTGGAATTTCACATATGGTGAAGTTTTGTGGGTTCCAGCAAGCAGTGGAACAAAGAACAGGATGTATGCGACGACCGCCATCCCTTTGTTGTCCTGTACGTCTTTTGAATCGCTCATCTTGATCTCCTGTATTAATTCTTAGTTAGCTGGCAGGGGTTCTGCACATGTCTCAAGGCTAGCGCGTGTCTCAACCAATCGTTAGGGGTGACGTCCCTGAAACTATCCCTGAGTTGACCCTTGCTGTCCCTAGCTGTAGCCCAACGTGCTAGATGATGCGGGCAGAAAGCACTCCACCGATGGCCTTGATGTCGTCCAGCAGACCTTCGGAGACCTCGCCTTCGATGTCGATCAGGGTGTATGCCAGATCGCCGCGCGATTTGTTCAACAAGTCCGAGATATTCAGTCCAGCCTCAGCCAACAAGGTAGAAATCTGGCCAACCATATTTGGAACATTGCTGTTTGAGATCGCCAGCCGCGATGTGCCTTCTTTACGGAACAGTAAGGCTTCGGGGAAATTGACTGAGTTGTGGACAGTTCCATCTTCGAGGTACGCCTTTAGCTGCTCAGCAGCCATCCGCGCACAGTTTTCCTCAGCTTCTCCAGTCGATGCCCCCAGATGGGGGAGAGTGACCACTCGGTCACGTTTATTCAGTGCCGGAGTGGGGAAGTCGCAAACATAGCCGCGCAAGCGACCAGATTCAAGGGCTTCAACCACTGCATCCTCACAAACGATAGGCCCGCGCGCGAAATTGAGCAGCACCGCCGATTTACGCACCAGCGCCAGCTCTGCCTCACCTATCAGGCCATTAGTTTCCTCCACCAGCGGCACGTGCACTGAAATGATGTCTGCCCGTTTGAGAATTTGATCGAGTTTTACGACTCGCTCTACTGTCGCAGAAAGCCGCAGGGCATGATCTACTGTCAACGCCGGGTCATAGCCCAATACGCGCATCCCCAAGGCGCTTGCCGCGTTTGCCACCTCGACACCAATGGCACCGAGCCCGATGACACCCAACGTGCGTCCTGGAAGCTCAAATCCCACAAAATTTTTCTTTCCAGCCTCGACGGCAGCATCCATAGCTTTAGCGTCGCAGTCGAGCTTGTGGGCAAAACTGGCAGCAGGAATGATATTTCGGGCAGCAAGGAAAAGCGCCGCGATAACGAGTTCTTTCACCGCGTTGGCATTAGCTCCGGGAGTATTAAAAACGGGTATGCCTTTTGCTGAATAGTCCGCTATCGGAATGTTGTTCGTCCCCGCTCCCGCGCGGGCAACCGCTAACACTGAATCTGGGATGGGTACGTCATGTAATTTCGCTGAACGCAGTAGAAGTGCATCTGGGTTTTCTACCTCTGAACCTACTTCAAAGGCTTCTTTTGGGAGTTTTGCCAATCCGACGCTGCTGATAGCGTTCAGTGTCTTTATCTTGAATGTCATCTGTATTTCTCTTGTCTTGATCTTCAGCTATTTTCAGCTTCGTATTTTTCCATAAAGTCGATTAACGCCTGCACCCCTGCTAGCGGCATGGCATTGTAGATACTCGCGCGCATCCCGCCAACACTGCGGTGCCCTTTGAGGTCGGTCAATCCGGCTTTAGCAGCCTTCGCAAGGAAATCAGCGTCTAGGTCAGGGTTGGCCAGCGTAAACGGAACGTTCATCCACGATCTTGCGTTCACCGCCACCGGGTTTGCGTAAAACTGCGAGTTATCAATCGCTGCGTAAAGGGTGTCTGCCTTCTCTTTGTTGCGTGCAGCCATCGCAGTGAGCCCGCCTTGGGTTTTTATCCAGTTGAGCACCAACGCAAGCATGTAGATAGCGAAGGTAGGCGGCGTATTGAGCATCGAGGCGTTTTCAGCCTGTGCGCTCCAATCCAACACCTGCGGGGTGCTAGGGCGGGCGTTGCCCAGCAGATCATCTCGAACGATAACCACAACCAGCCCGGAAGGCCCCATATTTTTCTGTGCCCCCGCGTAAATAAGGCCATACTTCGTAACATCAATCGGTTCCGATAATATGCAGGAAGACATATCTGAAACAAGCGGCACGTTCCCGGTGTTAGGCGTATATTTCCATTTGGAGCCGTAGATGGTATTGTTTTCGCAGATATGCACATAGTCCGCGCCGGGATCGAGTTTCAGCTCGTTTTGTTCCGGAATCCGTTTGTATTTTTCTTCCTTTGTGCTGCCGGCAACCGAAATCGCCTTTCCGAACAGCAGCGCTTCCTTGTAGGCGTTATTCGAGAAATTTCCCGTCAGGACGTAATCTGC
>WRJP01000167.1 GCA_009778535.1 Propionibacteriaceae bacterium
CTGCAATTGAGTTCTGACGGTGAGGTCGTCGTCATTCATGATGAAACGCTGGGACGCACGACAAATGGGCAAGGCTTGGTGGGTAACTACGAGCTAGCAGCATTGCGGCAGTTCGATGCTAGCGCTGGGCGCACCGAGATACGAGCGCAGATTCCTACCCTGAATGAAGTTCTTGAACTGTTCGCTGGCACGAATATGGTGCTGAATCTGGAATTCAAGACCTCTATTGTGGAATATCTGGGGATCGAAGAAAAGGTGCTGGAGAAGGTCGCCGCATTTGGCATGACCGAGCAGGTGGTGTTTTCCAGCTTCAACCACTACACGCTTGATCGCGTCAAGCAGCTCGGCACTACGGCCGAGATTGCCATCTTGCTGAAAGATCAGCTGTACCAACCTTGGGAATATGCCCAGGCATTTGGAGCTAACGCGCTCCATGTCTGCCTGGCTCAGGTCAAGTCGCGAGGCTTCATTCAACAGGCAAAAGACGCTGGCCTGAAAGTGCGTGTCTACGGTGTTGAGGCTGATGCTGACCTGCGTCGGATGATGACCTGGGGTGCGGATGCCGTCATCACGAATGATCCGCGTAACGCACAAGAAATCAGAGCTCAGGTAGACGAAATAAAAAAAATACCGCGCGGTGTCTGGTTCCCGTCTGCGCGAGAGCTATAGCAGTAGATCATTGACGGAGCACCCCTGCCGAGATCAACTCGAAACTAGTGAACCCTTGGACTCCATATGAGGATCGAAGGCTCTGAAAAGCTATTTTTGAAGCGAGAAGTCGGCGTGTTGCCATGCCTCCCAAGCAGAGGAGACCATCTGTTCAACGCTGTGACGCATCTTCCAATCCAGATCAGCAGCGGCAGCACTGCCATCTGCGACGATCCGATCTGGATCGCCTGGTCGGCGAGCAAACACCTCGGGAGTGAAATCAATCCCGGTAGCAGTCACGAAAGCGTCCATGATCTGACGCACACTTAGCCCATTGCCAGAACCCAAGTTGTACGTCCTGCGCAGCGGTTCCCCAGCTTGCAGCGCTTTGGCAGCGGCAACATGAGAGGTTGCAAGATCGGCGACATGGACATAGTCGCGCACGCAGGTGCCATCTGGCGTTGCATAATCGTCGCCGAAAATCTTTGGGGTGCGCCCCTGGGATAGTGCGTCACAAACGAGTGGGAACAGGTTGTGGGGGCTGGCATCGTAAAGCTCCTTAGCGCCTGAACCTACAACGTTGAAGTAGCGCAGACACACGCCCACAAAATCCGGCCGGGCTCGCATCAAGTCCTGAATCAACCATTCACCGATCAACTTTGATTCGCCATACGGGGATTCGGGAGCGCACCGGTAGTCCTCTGTCACTAACTCAACTTCTGGAGTTCCGTATACCGATGCCGACGACGAGTAGACCAGGTACTTCACCCCTACTGTGTCCATGGCAGATAGCACGCTGAGAGTCCCGGTTACGTTGTTGGAGTAAGTCTCCAGTGGTTCTTGCACCGAGACGCCAGCATATTTGTAGCCAGCGATGTGCATGACACCAACGCAGTCATAGTTGATCAATGCAGAGATAACCTGCTGCGGGTCTCGAATATCACCAGCTACACAAGGCACGTCTGCTGGTACAAACTGCTCAAGACCCGTAGAAAAATTGTCGAACACCACCGGTTCGATACCTGCGCTCATGAAGGCTTGAACTACATGCGAGCCAATGTATCCCGCGCCACCAGTGACCAACCAACTAACCATGTGTGGAGTCTACTTCTTTTGGGGAAAAGATTGAGGAAAAATCATTTCGGATAGCTTTTTTAAGTCAACATGTCTTACGCTGGCAAACATGACAAAGTCTTTTCTGGGCATTGACATCGGAGGGTCAGGGATAAAGGGCGCTCTGGTGGATTTGGAACGCGGAGATTTCGCAACCGACAGACTGAGAATCCCAACTCCAATGAAATCAACTCCGGGCAAGATCGCGCAGGTAGTTTCTCGCATTGTGAATAGCTTCGCACCGCAGCTCGATCCAGCTACTCCAATCGGAATTACCGTCCCCGCAGTAGTGACGCACGGAAAAACCCGAACTGCGGCTAACATCGACAAGTCATGGATAAACGCCGAAGCAGAGAACATCTTCAAGGCCAAGTTGGGTCGGGAAGTGGTGCTGGTAAATGATGCTGATGCCGCCGGAGTCGCAGAGCAACACTACGGGGCGGCACGGGATTGCGATGGACTAGTTGTCGTGACCACATTGGGTACCGGCATCGGCTCAGCGATGATCTTTCGTGGCATCTTGATCCCCAACACTGAGTTTGGGCATTTGGAACTGGACGGCGCAGTCGCCGAAAAGCAAGCCTCGGCAAATGCAAAGGCTGAAAACAAACTGAGCTACTCCGAATACATACCAAGATTGCAACGCTACTACAGCCATCTCGAACGCCTGTTCTGGCCTGATCTGTTCGTCGTGGGCGGCGGGATTTCGCGCAGTTCCAGCAAATTCTTACCCAAGCTGAAGCTGAGTGCTCCCATCGTGCCAGCCCAGCTTCGTAACAAAGCTGGAATCATCGGCGCGGCGTACCTTGCGTCACTGCGTTGAACCCGACGAGCATAAAATGCGGTTGCTGCTCACATCCGCTCGGGAGCGGTGATACCTAAGAGGTAGAGCCCTTTCGCCAAGACATATTGGGTCGCTTGACACAGCCCTAATCGCGAAGCGCGTACTTGACTCTCACTGCGCAGCACAGGACAGTTCTCATAAAAAACAGAGAAAGCCTGAGCTAACTCATACAAGTAACCACATAGCCGATGCGGTTGTAACGTTTCACCAACACCAGACACGACCTCGCCAAAGCGGGTGAGCAGTAACGCAACATTCTGTTCTTGAGGTTCAGCTAGCACGCTTACACCTGAGAATTCACCCTTCTCGGCTGCGGCTTTGCGGAGTATTCCTGCGATGCGGGCATGCGCATATTGCAGATAGGGGCCGGTGTCTCCGGTAGTCGCCACCATCCGCTCCGCATCGAAAACATAGTCTTTGTGGAGTCCCGAGGATAGGTCGGCATACTTTATTGCTGCTAATGCAACTTCAGGGGAAGCATGAGCCTCGGCTTCATCCAGTAACGAATTAAGAGTTACCGCAGTACCTTCCCTGGTGGAAAACTTCTTTTGGTCTTTGCCTAATACCTGACCGAAACCCACATGCTCTGCACTGGTATTAGCAGGCAGATAACCAGCACCACGAGCTATCGTGAATACCTGGTTGAAGTGTAAGGTCTGCGGTGCACCGACAACGTAGATCAACCGAGTAGCCTCCAGTTCCTCGACCCGATGCCGTATTGCCGCTAAATCGGTGCAGGTGTATCCGTAGCCACCTTGCGAGTT
>WRJP01000168.1 GCA_009778535.1 Propionibacteriaceae bacterium
GATTAGACCTTGTTGGGCGCGAGGCGCTAGTGGCGACCTTGAGTGAAATCTGCTGCGACCCATTTGCGCCGGTCACGATTATGGTCACACATCACGTTGAGGAAATCCCAACTGGAATCACGCATGCGCTGCTCTTAGCTGACGGTCAGATCACTGCCGCAGGTCCAATAGAAACAACGCTGACCTCAGAAACGCTTTCCGACACGTTTGGTATCGATCTGAGTGTTATTTCTGACCAAGGTCGCTGGGCTGCAAGAGCTGTGCTGCCAAAACATGCCCGTCCAGGCTTGGGGTCTTTCATGATTGGAAAAGCAGAACTGTAGCTCTGCTTCCAGCAAATGCTCAGCACACCACAGTTAGAGCTACGACGTAGGTGGCGGCTTTATGTGGCGGAGTCGAGTTTTGGAACCACTGGCCAATCGGCCGGGTAGAGGTGAGCGGTTTTTTCATGCTCCGCATATAGTGACCTGCGAACTCGTCCAGACAACCGGTCGGCAAACACGGTGCCGTTCAGGTGGTCGGTTTCATGTTGTACGCAGCGAGCCAGCAGACCGGTCGCTTCCACCGTGATTGGCTCCCCCCAAGGGTCGACACCAGTACAGGTAGCTAAGGTGGGACGCGCCAGCGGAGCAAAACCGCCTGGCAGCGACAAACAGCCTTCCTCGGCTGACTCAAATGTGCGATCTTTACCAGCGGGCATATCGATGATCGGGTTGCAGACGGCGCCGTATTGGTAGTGGTCGTCGGCATCGGTGCAGTTGAAAACGAATAGTGAGATGTCCAGTCCAATTTGTGTTGCTGCCAAACCGACCCCAGGAGCGGCCTCCATCGTGGCAAACATGTCTCGAACGATTTCGTGAAGTTCTGCGTCAAAAACAGTGATCGGTCGAGTCGGGGCGTGCATCACCGGCGTACCCCAACGCGTAATCGGACGGAGCTTTCCGCCTTTCATCAAATCTTCAATCGTCACGGAGCTATTTTATGCTCAAATGTGAGAGTCTGTAGTTGTGGCATCGCAGGATAACCTTGAATATGAACATGTCTTACAGTTGTGGTTGACATTTCTGGAGGCGAATCGCGGGCTGTCTGAGAACACTTTGCGAAGTTACCGCCGCGATCTGACGGGACTGTTCAGCCATTTGCAGCGAGTGGGCATTGATGACCTGAAGCAGGTAGACCTTAACCAGTTGCGAATTTGGCTGGGAAACCAGCACGCTGCGGGTGCCAAGCGGACAACACTGCAACGAAAAACTGCCGCGCTGCGTTCTTTTTTTAGTTGGGTCACTCAAAATCAACTCATCACACGAGACCCAGCAATCAAGTTAGCCTCACCTAAGGTTGACCGGAGTCTGCCACCAACCCTGCGCACCGAACAGGTGACGCAGTTCATGGACTACCTGCAAGCCCAGATCGACGCAGCTGAAGATGCCGTAGCTCTAGCGGGTGCAAAACGAAACCAGGCAATCATTGAGGTGCTCTACTCCTCGGGGATACGGGTGAGCGAATTGTGTGGTCTTCAATGCGGCGACATTGATCACGCTAGGAACACGCTGCGAATTCTAGGAAAGGGCAACAAACAGCGCACGGTTCCGATCACCATCGTGGCACTGCGCGCCTTGGACGGCTGGCTCGAAAGTCGTGGTGTTCTTGCCAAACCTGAAGCAGGCGATGTGGTTTTTGTCGGCGATAGAGGCAAACCGATTGATCCCAGGGTGGTGCGCAGAATCGTCCACGCTACCATTGACAAGGCGCCGCAACATCCCGACCTAGGGCCGCACGGGTTGCGGCACGCGATGGCAACTCATCTGCTAGAAGGAGGTGCCGATCTGCGAAGCGTGCAGGAAATCCTGGGACACTCATCGTTGGCTACCACCCAAATTTATACTCATGTAAGCAGTGAACGCCTGAAGCAGGTTTTTCAACAAGCACACCCCAGGGCATAGCGCAGACTACGCCCGATTACTTTTCGTCAGCTATAGAAACCCCGCGGGGTCTACCTGACGCCGGTCAACCGAGACAGCGAAGTGCAGATGACACCCAGTGCTCCAACCGGTACTGCCAACTTTACCGACCACCTCGCCGCGTTCCACATGCTCTCCCACCTGCACTTGGTAGCTGGTGGCGTGTAAATAGTGGGTACGCAGTGTTCGCCCGCCTATCATTCCATGATTAATTATCAGTCGATTTCCTCCAGATTCGTCGTAGGAGACCTGCTCAACGGTTCCAGCAGCAGCAGCCCGAATAGGAGTCAGACAGGGTGCACCGATGTCAACTCCTTCGTGCATTCGCCACTCGTTGAAGATCGGATGTAGCCGCATCCCAAAACCCGAGCCGATGGCACCAGCGGTAGGCATGCTCAGCAGCCCAGGAATCCCTTTGCCATTCACCAGGGCATTTTCGCGAGCTGCTGCATTGCGGTTTGCTATCTCGGCAGCTTCGGCAGGGAGCAAACGCACTGTGCCATGGTTCAGGTATGAACTCGGGTCGAGGTATTCATCCCCACGCTTCAAACCCAGATGCAGACACGTCGTTCCCGAGCAGGAATGTCCGCTGTTTAGCTTGCCGACTTCCTGACCAGCCGTCACATAATCGCCTACCTTCACTGTTGGAGAAACCGGTTCGTAGGTGGTGCGCAGTTCTCCGTGACTAATCACCAGCACCCCACGTCCGGCCAAGTTTCCGGCGTAAGTGATGGTTCCAGCAGCAGTAGCGATGATCGTTTCGCCCGGATAGCCCAGCAAGTCGATGCCGCGATGCCCAGGTTGCCAGTCAGGATTCGGTGCGTCGAAGCGGCGTACCACTGGCCCAGGTATGGGCGTGATGAGATTCGACTCCTGGGCATGCGCGGGTTGGGTCACCTGAAATGCCAGGACGCAAACCACCACGGCAAAAATCTTTCGCATGCCTAGCATTGTTACCTCGTACGAGCCAGTTTTGCATCCAGATTTCTACCCTGTGGATAAGTTCGACACTCCCACTGATTCGTTGGGTGTAGGCAATGTCTTTTGGAACCAGAGCCCTACACTCACAGCAGTTCGCCGTAGCGCATGATGAAGATTTTCTTAAATACCTGGGTCAGCAGCATGTAGCACAAGAGCGTCACGGCTAGTATCGGGACGAAAACCTGGGGCAGCGCCGTCATGCCGATAGAGGTTCCTAGCCCCGTATAGGGCAAAACTGTACCGACAGCGATACCCAGGCTGGTCAGCAGCGTAACCTGCCAGGAGGCGCGACTTTGGATGAAAGGCAGCTTTGGAGTGCGAATCATGTGAATGACCAAGGTTTGCGACCAGAGCGATTCAATAAACCAACCGGTGTGGAATAGTGCTGCAAACTTGGCTTGAGCGGTCGGCGAAAGTGAATCATAG
>WRJP01000169.1 GCA_009778535.1 Propionibacteriaceae bacterium
GACATTGAACCCGAACAGGGCTTTGATCAGGTCTCACACTTCTTTTCAGATATTGCCGCCGAGTTGCCGCCACAACGCCCAACGCAGCAGCCTTTACTGCAAATCCCTGATCGGCCGGTAAAAACTGTCCATGGCGATGTTCCAGCTGATGCCATAAGTTTCGTTTGGCGGCTACCAAGTTTTGGCACCGAAGCATACGACGCGGCTGCTATCGCCCTAGCAATCATCGGACAAGGAATGACAAGCCGTTTTGAGAAGAAACTAATCAAGGCCGAGTTGGCTCAAGCCGCATCGGCTGACACCCTTGGTCTGATTGGCGGCAACTCCTTCGGTTTTGCCCAAGCTATCGCTTTACCTGACATCGAGTGTGCAAAACTTGAAGCAACCATGGTAGCTGAGCTCGAACTATTCCTCGCGCAAGGGCCTACGGTTGCAGAAGTCGAGCGTGTAAAGATTCAGCTATTGCGAGAACAACTCACACAACTGGCAGACCTAACCTCACGGGCTGACGCAATTAGCGGCTATGCGACACTGTTTGATGATCCTAACCGGGTCAATCTTCGTATAGCCGAAATCAACAGAATCGACACAGAACAAGTTCACCAAGCGTGCCGCGATTATCTTTCCCCAGATCAATGCGGCACCCTGCGTTATTTACGTCAGGAACAGTCATGACAGATCGCCCAACGGTCATAGCCGACCATAGCTGGAAGCTGCCGAAACCAATGCGTGCTGATCTGAACAACGGGTTGCAGATATTGACTTTTGACTACCCCGGGCAACATATCGTCGCAGCAGATTTAGTCATCGATTTGCCGCTCAATGTCGAGCCGACCACCTGCGAAGGTATCGCGGAACTGGTTGCTGACACACTGGTTGAGGGCACTCGCAGTCATATGGAAGATAGCTTCGCGCAAGCCGTTAGCGACATCGGAGCCGAGCTAGATGCTAGAGCAGGTCTGCAATCCAGCCATCTGAGTATGGATGTCCCCGCGTCATATCTGGGGCAAGCGCTGTCTCTCATGGCGGAAGTGGTGATGGAGCCGACCCTTGCAGATCAAGATTTGCTGCGGGCAAAGTCGTTGCGGCTGGCGCACATAGAGCAGGAATACGCTAACCCCTCATCGCGGGCGGCAATCGAGTTTCGGAAGTTGTGTATTGGTGAGGACTTCCGTGCAGCTAGACCCAACGGGGGCAACCAAGCCAGCGTTGAAAAGATTACCCCACAGGCAGCCAGAGCGTTCCACCAAGACTGGTACGCACCAGCTCGCGCAACCCTGGTTTTGGCAGGAGATTTTGCGTCCGATCCAATGCAAGCAGCATTTGAAGCATTCGATACCTGGGCGAGTGCAGCACTGCCACTAGAACGGCAGCATCCGCAAGGGCGACCTCCGTCTGCTTTGTTTATTCCCCGGCCAGGTTCGGTTCAAGCCGAAGTTCGCATGGGTTGTTTCAGCATTGACCGCAACAGTCCCGATTACGTCGCGTTGCAGATTGGATGCCAAGTGTTGGGTGGCAGTTTCATGAGCCGATTAAACTCTGTGCTGCGCGAAGAACTCGGATATACGTATGGAGCTGGCTTGACGCTGCAACCAATGCGAAGCGGCGGATTACTAGTGATGCAAAGTTCATTCCGTACCGAAGTTGCAGTGGCCGCAATCGAGAAAACCCGCGAAATTCTGGACATTGCAACAAACGATTTCACCGATGATGAGATTTCAGCAGCGATTTCGCAAATCAAAGGCAGTTTCCCGATAGCACTGGCTACTGCCGACCAACTGGTTGGATTTACCGCAACCCTGGTCAGTAACGGACTCGACTTGGATTATCCAGATCGCTATCTCGAAGCGATCAGCCAGGTTAGCGCCGAAGCTGCCAGCGCCGCGGTACGCAAATATCTGTCTCCAGATTCTCTGTCACTAGCTGTCGTCGGAGCCGAAGAACTCACCGAGCCTCTCGCACAGGCTGGTTGGGAACTGTCTCAGCAGAATTTCTGAACAACCCTAATCCAAGTCACGAGACCAGCCGGTTTTCAGTCCCATGTCATCTGGAAAACGGCGCGGCTTGCGGTTTTTCAGCCACCACCCAAAACGCACCCCGCCCATCGTAACGGCCAGTATTGCTGCTCCAATGAAATTAAAAGACATTCGCGTATTGTCCGGGACGCCGTTGGTAAAAGTAAAGATTCCGACTGCCAGAAATGCGACTACACCAAGCTGTAACAGAATGCGCCAAGTCGTCTGGCGAACAACCGTCCAACACATAATGGAAAGCAAGGCTGCAAGTACGAACGTAAACATTGGATGGCCAAGCCAATAGATGGTATCTAGGAATGTTGACGGCTGATTTACCGCAGTAAACGGGTCGGCACTGCGCCAGTCGCCGGAGCCTGCGCGATAAAAAGCGTTTCCTGACGCGAGGAAAAAAGCCTGTTCGCTGTTGGTGTCGCTTACCGCAATTCCAGGATAGACGTAGCGCGATCTGGGGTTCTGCGGCCAACTGATCTGGCCGTCTGCTACCCAATCGGTTTGGGGTGTCCAGCGCTCCAACATATAACGCACATCGTCGGAACCCGAGGTGTGCCCATCTTGTTGATAGCTGTAACACACCACGCCTTCTACACACACTTGGCGGCGATTATCCTGATTACTAGCTCCACTCGATATTGGTTTACGGTCACTTGTTCTCGTCCAAGTAGCGCCTCCATCTGTACTAGCAACCCAACGCGGTATGCCATCATCAGACGAAAGCTGGGCGTAAAAAACTCCAGCTTCAACCCCAAGCGCATCAATCGTAGGAGGTACATATGACGTCGCTGTAGTCGCAAACACTGCGCCTATCAAACCAAGCGCCTGCCAGCAGCGGCGCATTCGAGAAGTATTTTCTTCGCGGCGAAGCCCAAGGCCAAGCCACAGCACTGGCAAGATACCCAACGCGATCAAGTCGGTTGTGTCGCGCAATGTTACCCCACCCAGTAGCGGAGCTACTGTCTCTGCAACACCAGGAACTGTTTTTAACGCAGCAAAACCTGCCCCAGCCAAGACAATCCCAACTGAACGCCCGGCCAATACCGAAACCAAAGTCGCCACAACCACAAGGCCAGCGAAATCGCTCAGCTTTCCAGTAATCAGCCCAGGCCATAGCGCCTTGAAAACGTGATCATTTAGCGCCAACAGCACCACTGAGGCGAAAAACCAAGGCTTCGCAAGCCACCGAGCACGATCTCGAACCATATTCGCAGCCTATCAGCTACCTCAAATGTGAGGTTCTCGTCAGTTGCGTAGGCCGAAGGCCGTATCGAAATCACAGGGCTAAGACCTCTGCTGTCACTCTCAACCCTTCCGCTGATTGAGTGCCGGTCGC
>WRJP01000170.1 GCA_009778535.1 Propionibacteriaceae bacterium
GAACCGCGGTACATGCCCGGCGGCGGCACTACTTTCGCAAATCTGACTGAGGCTGGACTCGACTTATTTGACCTAGACACAGTTCCGGTCAGTTTGGGCTACGGCATCTACCAGCCCCCGCCGTGGCAGCCCAGACACAAGGCGGTGAATCCGGCAATCAAGGCGATTGTGATGAACTACTACTGGCTGGGCGTGCCGCAGATGGAACTTCCAGGCTCGGCACCAACCTTCCTGGTAGGTGATGAGATGGCTAAATTCGTCACCGAAGATTACATGAACACCGAGATGATTAAGAAGTGTGTTACGGCTGTTGATCTTCCCACCGCTGTGGAATTCGCCAAGCGCGTCGCTGGAACCGACAACATCGTCGCCTTTGACGGCGCTTACGGTTCGTTGACCTGTAGCGAATCAATGGCTCGTCATCTCATCGAATGCAAAGCTCGGGTAGATCGTCGCGTTGATGTCGACCTGATGCCCAAGTGGCTGCGGCAGCACGGGATTGACCAGAACGAAGCACTGTAACCTAGCGAATGTCTGCGGGGTTTTTCCCTGCGCCGGAATGGATTAGTGAAAGTGGTACACAAATGCACACTCCAGTAATCGTAGGGTTTGCTCGCACGGCGGTAGGCGACATGCTGGGCGCATTGTCGTCGCGGGGTGCAGTGCAGTTGGGAACGGCTGCGGCTGGCGCAGCGTTAGAGCGTGCTGGTGTGGCACCGCAAAGCGTGGACGAGGTCGTTTGCGGGATGGTCTACAAGGCTGGAACCAAAGGCAATGCGGCGCGTCAAATACAGCTAGCGCTCGGATGCCCAACCACAGGAACTGCTTCGACCATCGACCAGCAGTGCTCCTCTGGGATGCGAGCTTTGGAAATGGCGTGTCAATCGATCATGCTGGGTAGTGCTGAAGTATGCGTTGCGGTGGGAACCGAGTCCATGTCGAACGTTCCACACCTGCTGCGCGGGGCGCGCACCGGGTTCCGGATGGGCGATGGAAACCTAGACGACGGCCTGCTCTATGACGCGCTCGTGGACGCAACCCTGGGTTATCACATGGGGATTACCGCCGAGAACCTTGCCGAAAAATACCAGATCACCCGAGCCGAACAAGACGAGTTAGCGTTGCTCAGCCATCAACGTGCCAGCGCTGCAATAGCGGCTGGGCTGTTTACCGAGGAGATTGTCCCGGTTGAGGTGAAAACTCGTAAGGGGGTAATCAGCGTCGCCACCGACGAGCATCCAAAATCTGAGTTGCAACTAGCAGACCTTGCCAAACTCCGTCCAGCGTTCAAGCCCGCTGACGGGACGGTGACTGCTGGGAATGCTTCGGGTGTCAATGACGGCGCGGCTGCGCTGGTGGTGACTTCCCAAGAGAAGGCGGACGAGCTTGGATTGAAACCGATCTGTCGCATCTTGAGTACGGCCTCGGCAGGTGTAGCGCCAGAAATCATGGGTATCGGCCCGATCTACGCGATTCCGAAAGCTCTGAACCGAGCTGGAATCACTGCCGAGCAGGTTGACTACTACGAGATCAATGAGGCTTTTGCGGCACAATTCCTGGCCGTCAACCGCGAGTTAAAAATCCCAATGGACAAGGTAAACGCCAATGGGTCAGGTATTGCCATCGGGCATCCCGTAGGTTGCACTGGCGCACGTATCGTCATTGCCACTATCGGAGAGCTTCGCCGTCGCGGTCAAAAAATCGGTGTCGCCAGCCTATGTGCTGGAGGCGGCCCCGCTATCGCTACCGTCCTTGAGGTTCTCAACTAAGCGCCGACTTTGCTTATATCGTCCTCCTGCGCGTTGCGACACAGGCTCCGTCCTTGTGTCACTACAGAATGTTTTTGGATTCCGCTATTGACAAGCGGAATGACAAGAAAGAGGACAATCAGATGCACCCTCAATTCGTCATCCTGCGCGTAAGTCGCAGGATCCATGACCGCAACAACGTAGTTGTGCTCACGCTCAGCTCAGCTCAGCTAGCCAAGACAGGCGATAGCTGCGGTGTAGGCTTCCAATCCCCACTTGAGTGCTGCCTCGGACACAAAAACTCTGCCGTCCCACTTAGGCGAAATAGGCATAAGCCAACTATCAGAGTCAACGTGACGAATCCAAGCAGCTATGTCGGTTCCGTCTGGGCTGGTTGGCTCCGCTAATCGAACCGCGATTATTCGATAACCGCGTCCGGCGTTCACTTCGACAGAGTCAATAATTTTGGAGTCATAGGCGGAAATAGTGCCATCTTGGCCTTGCTCGAATGCCAACTGCCTCAAATCAGCATCCTGGCAGATAGCCGGTGGCTCAGGTTTGGGAAGGCAGGCCATAGCGGCAGCACGAGCCGCAGGCCCCCAGATGACTGTTTTGCCATCTGGAGCACCGCCACCAAGCCAATACCCGGGCACCACCTCAAGCCATTCGTCATTGGGGATGCGGTGAATCCATGCCACCTTGTCAGTTCCGTCTGGGCTGGTTGGTTTGGCCAGTTGGGCTGCAATGATGCGATAGTGCAGTCCCGCATCCACCGCGACGGCCGTAAGAAGCTTGCTGCCAGAGGCAATCTCCGCTAGCTGTACTTGCTCGGGTTTGAGCGTCAAATTGTCCAAATCAACTTCCTGACAAGTCATATCAGGCATGTCGGGAAACTGGTAGTTTCGAGCTTGGATTCAGGCTATGGCTTTGGCTTCGGAAGCTTTGTCTGTAACCGCTTCAAACCGCATTGATGTGCCTGAGTCACCGATTTGCTCAGACATAACTTGAACAGTCTCGATAGTGGTATCAACCGGAATATTTCCGGCGTAAACCGGCATTTGGATAGCCATTACGCCGTCAGCAATGAAGGCCGCAACCCACCCAGCTAGCGGGGTGGGAAAAAAATCATTGCTATCGAGCATCATATTGACTAAGTACGCATGCGGAGTCTCACATTCGGCTCCTAAAGTGGTACTCGGGGTGGGAGTTGGCGTGTGTTCTGAGGCGTTCGGAGCATTACCAATGTTGGTGCATCCTGCCGTAAGCATGACAAGCGCAGCACCTGACATCAATGCCCGAATGACTCTCATAGCTGGGGCTATCCTCTCCAGAACGCATCCTGCAACTAATATACCCATGCCAGACAGCCATGACTTCTCCAGGTCACTCGGGCGCAACTGATAGGTGTGCCTGCTTGGCCAAAATGGAACTGAAATTTTATTCTTGACAAAGCCCCTCTGGCGCATA
>WRJP01000171.1 GCA_009778535.1 Propionibacteriaceae bacterium
GACCACAGGGCTAGTTATTGCCTGCTTCCAACCGCATCTGTACACCAGAACCCGTGACTTTGCTACCGAATTGGGTCAGGCGCTCGCCGGTTGCGACCATGCGGTTATTTTAGATGTCTACCCAGCACGGGAGTTGCCGATACCTGGAGTGAGCGGTGAACTGGTTGCTGCTGCGGCAAGGGCAGCTGGCCTAGCCGTTACCTACGTACCTGAATTTGATCAGGCAGTGCCGACGTTGGCGCGGCTGGTGCGTTCCGGCGATTTGGTGATTACCTTGGGTGCGGGAAATGTGACGAATATCGGGTCGGCTTTGGCGCGATTCCTTCAGGAGGTGTGATGGCGAAGCGAGCGTTGTTTTGGCATAAGATCGGATTCGGTCTGGTCTGTTTTGCTACGCTCGGCGCTGTTGTGGGAGCGGTAGTTGTTGTTTTTTTCACGCCGGTACTTGAGATAAATGAGATAAAACTAACTGGCAACCACTTGTTATCGGATGCGGCTGTCAAAGAAACCGCTCAGGTTGATTTGGGGACACCGCAGGTGCTGGTGGACACCGCTGATGTTGCACTGCGGTTAGCAGGGCTGCCCGCAGTAGAACAGGTGCAAGTCAGCCATGACTGGCCGAATACTTTGGCGATAACGCTTGCCGAGCGCACTGCGGTGGTGTCCGTTCCTTATTTCAGCGGTTTTCTTTTCGCAGATGCGGCTGGGGTGGTATTCGACGGCGGTACCAAGAATCGTTCCGAGTTGTTGCAAGTGAGTGCCGACCCCAGTAACTCAGCTTTGCTGCGCGACTGTTACGCGGTCTCGGTGGCGCTCAGTGCCAGTACCGCGAAGAAACTTGACTACGTTTCTGCGCAGAGTAGCGATGCTATCAATCTGCATTTTCGTGATGGAATCTTGGTGATTTGGGGCAATGCTAACCAATCCGAACTCAAGTCCGAAGTCTTGGATGCCTTGCTGAAACAAAAAGCTCGCGTCTACAACGTTTCAGCCCCTGCTAGCCCCACGCTGCGCTAACCATATCCAGCTACATCGTCAAACGTGGTAATAGGGTTGTGAACCCGGTGTTTTCAGAGTAACTGGCCGGGTTGGTAGTTGACGCCTGCTGGGAAGCGTTGGGCAACGGCTTGCACTTTTGCAACGACCTGAGCTATTTGATCGCCACAGGCACCGGTCAACAGCGCGGGGTCGGAAACAGCACTGCGGAGCTGTTCTAGCGACAACCCAAGTCCAGAATCTGATGCCAGCCGCTCGAACAGGTCGTTGTCCTTAGCGCCAGAACGTAGTGCCAGTGCAACTTCGACCGCGTGTTTCTTGATGATTTCGTGAGCGGTTTCGCGGCCAATCCCATTTTGGACAGCCGCCATCAAAATCTTGGTGGTTGCCAAGAAAGGCAGATACCGTCCAACTTCAGCAGCGATCACCGCCTCAAACACGCCAAACTCGTCCAAAACCGTCAAAAATGTCTCAAACATGCCATCAAGTGCGAAGAAAGCATCAGGGAGCGCAACTCGACGCACTACAGAACAGGAGACGTCGCCCTCGTTCCACTGATTTCCAGCTAGCTCCCCAACCATCCCCGCATAGCCCCGCAGCACGACCATCAAGCCGTTGACGCGCTCGCACGAGCGGGTGTTCATTTTGTGCGGCATGGCAGACGAGCCAACTTGCCCTTCTTTGAACCCTTCAGTGACCAATTCCTGCCCAGCCATCAAACGGATAGTGGTCGCCAGTGACGCAGGTCCAGCAGCCAGTTGCACCAAACTCGTGAGCACTTCATAGTCAAGACTGCGCGGGTAAACCTGACCCACGCTGGTCAGCACCTGGCTAAAACCAAGTGAATCAGCCACGCGCGATTCCAACTCGGCAAGGTTAGCCGCCGCATTGGCTTTGTCATCAGCACCCGAAAGCAGTTCGTGCATGTCCTGAGCAGTGCCCATAGGTCCTTTTATGCCGCGCATCGGGTAGCGGTCGATCAGAGTATCCAATCGCGCAAACGCCGCCAACAACTCCTCACATGAGCTGGCAAAGCGCTTGCCGAGTGTCGTCAACTGTGCTGGTACATTGTGTGAACGTCCCGTCAACGTCAGATCACTATACTGCACGGCCAATCCTGCCAGCTTGACTAACACGGCAACCGAACGTTCCCGCACCAGTTTCAGTGAGCGCAAAATCTGATACTGCTCAATGTTTTCGGTCAAATCGCGGCTGGTCATCCCTTTGTGAATGTCCTCATGACCCGCCAGCGCATTGAACTCCTCAATTCGGGCTTTTACGTCATGACGAGTGACTCGCTCGCGGGCATTTATGGATGCCAGATCAACCTGCTCCAGTACCTGGCGGTAATCGGCAAGCACCTGCTTGGGGTCAGCGGAAAGTTTGACTCCGAAATCGCTCTGCGCTTGCAGAACAGTCAGCCAGAGTTTCCGCTCGGCAATGATCTTGTTCTCGGGTGCCCAAATATCTAGCATCTCAGCCGACGCGTAACGGCTGGCGAGCACATTCACGATCATATTTTCCCCTCCAAACAGTAGTCCGCAGGCAAAATGTCCTGGTTGGTTGCAGCCTTAAGACCAATGTCGTTGCGATAAAACGCGCCAGTAAAATGAACCTGCTGCGCCTTCGCATACGCTGCCGCTCTAGCTTCGGCAAGGTCGACTCCGCTGCCAACTACTGCCAGCACCCGTCCGCCGCTGCTAACGAGTTCACCGGCAGTATTGCGAGCCGTGCCAGCGTGAAAGACTCCTTCGATTTCGGCACCAGTTATCACATCACCGGTACGCACATCCCCTGGGTATCCCTGCGCAGCTACTACCACCGCCACACAGGCACCGCTTCCCCATTCCAGTGGTGGGTGTGTGGCAAGTTGCCCGGTCGCTGCGGCATACAACACTCCACCTAGCGGGGTTTGTAATCGCGTGAGCAGTGGTTGGGTTTCCGGATCGCCAAAACGCGCGTTGAACTCAACTACCCGCACGCCGCGCTTAGTGAGTGCCAATCCGGCATATATCAAACCTACGAAAGGGGTACCGCGCCGAGCCAACTCGTCAACCGTCGGTTGTATCACCCGATCAACAACATATTGGGTTAAATCGGCAGGTGCCCACGGCAGGGGAGTGTAGGCACCCATTCCGCCAGTGTTCGGACCGGTATCACCGTCGTATGCCGCCTTGTGATCCT
>WRJP01000172.1 GCA_009778535.1 Propionibacteriaceae bacterium
GTATACGCCGCGACGCTTGACATTACCACTTACGGTATAGAGTTTTGTGCCCGGACAGGTCTTGGTGCCAAGGCCTCGATACCAATCGGCTGTGTTGGCCATGATCAGCGGAACATTCGCCAGTGTCTCAACATTGTTGATGACCGTCGGTTTACCGTAGAGTCCCACTGATGCTGGGTAGGGCGGTCTCAGACGAGGTTCGCCGCGTTTGCCTTCAATCGAATTAAGCAGGGCTGATTCCTCGCCGCAAATGTAGGCTCCAGCCCCAGTGCAAACCTCAATGTCAAAGTCAAAGTCTGAACCAAAGATGGACTTGCCCAGGCAGCCTTGAGCCACAGCATTTTCAACAGCGGTCTCCAAGGTAGGCAACAAGCATTGATATTCGCTTCGGAGATAGATGATGCCCTTGCTTGCTCCAACCGCTTTTCCGGCGATCGCCATACCTTCGAAAATAAGGTTAGGGTCTCCGGCTAACAGTAATCGATCTTTATTTGTGCCCGGCTCTCCTTCGTCTGCGTTGCAGACGACATACTTTTGGTTTGCAGGGGCATCATAGGTAGTTTTCCACTTTAGCCCTGTCGGAAATCCGGCTCCACCTCGACCCCTTAAACCTGATGCTTCAATCATCGAGATGATCTCGGCGCCACTGGTGTCCAAGACCTTCTTCAGTGCCAAATAACCGCCAGCTTCAAGATAAGCCTTGGCATCAATTGGATTGATCAGACCGACGTTTTTCAGTAATACAGGTTCCGGCTGCTGTGCCACAGGCGGCTCTGACGGCAAGTCCAGCATAAAATCTGTGACCGACACCGCATCCAAGTTCGGGTGAACCTTCTCATCGATGAGTGCTGCTGGTGACTTATCGCATACTCCAAGGCATTCGCAGTATTCAAAGGTGAAAGCACCATCTGCTGTGGTCTGTTGTTCAGCAGCTAGGTTTAGTTCGTCTAGGAGCCCCTGGGCTACTTGCATAGCCCCACGAACCTGACAAGGAGCCGACATGCACATACGAATGATTGTCTGACCACGCTTGGTGTCAGAGAGCATCGAGTAGAAACTCGTCAGACCGTAGAGTTTTGCTTGTGGAATTCCTACAACTTCACTAACCAAGTCGGCAACATTTTCAGTAATTGCATTTCCAGGTAGGACTTGTTGAATTTCCAACAGCATCCTTAAGAACATATGCGGACTGTGACGATATTTTTCTACTATGGTGGCAACCTGGGACGAGACCACGTCGGTTTGACCTTTTTGATTTGTGGCATTCATCAACTGTACCTTTGCAGTGTTTGGCGAACCGTCGGCGAAGACACCACCCGCATCGATTCCGCATAGACTTCACTGTGCTTTGTGGTTGTACTCAGCAGTGTTTTCACATTATCAGTTTACAAAACTATCAGCAAGAACTTCGGACTCCACAACCTAATCAATCGTGTGTAAGTTTCCTCAATAATCCTCAGCTCTCACGATCGTGATTTGACTCATTCAGCTTTAGTTTTTGTTCTGGACGTTGACCGAAATTGATGCCTGTTGTTAACCGCTAAACTTGACATGCGCATCCGACGACGCGCAAAGAAGGGATGTGGTTCGTGCTCCATCTTTCCGATGTCCGGAAGGTCTACCGTACTGGCGCTTTTACCCAGGCGGCACTCGATGGTGTCACCTTAACATTCCGCGACAACGAATTCGTTGCGATTCTCGGGCCATCCGGCTCTGGCAAAACCACGTTGCTTAACGTAATCGGCGGGTTAGATCATGCGGATTCTGGAGATTTGGTGATCGACCAAGTTTCCACCCAGGAGTACTCCGACCGTGATTGGGACACTTACCGAAACAACCGGATTGGCTTCGTCTTTCAGTCCTACAACTTGATCCCGCATCAAAGCGTGCTGGCCAATGTGGAGTTGGCACTCACCCTGTCCGGAGTAGGGCGTGCCGAACGCACCCAGCGCGCCAAAGCAGCCCTAGAGCAGGTTGGTCTAGGAGAACACGTCCAGAAACGCCCAAATCAGCTTTCCGGCGGGCAGATGCAGCGGGTGGCCATTGCCCGAGCACTGATCAACGACCCCGAGATTCTGCTTGCCGACGAACCTACCGGCGCACTGGATTCCAGCACCGGTTTGCATGTCATGAACATGCTGAAAGAAATCGCCAAAGACCGTCTGGTCATCATGGTCACCCACAATCCGGAGTTGGCGACTGAATATGCGACCCGCATCGTCTCCTTGAAGGACGGGAAAGTCACCGACGATACCCACCCGTTCAGCAAGGATGAAGACGTCCGCGAGGCCAAGCCTGCCAGGCGCGCATCAATGAGCTTCTTGACCGCGATAGCGCTCAGTTTCACAAATTTGATGACGAAAAAAGGCCGCACCTTGATGACGAGCTTTGCCGGTTCCATCGGGATTATCGGCATCGCTACGATCTTGGCGCTGGCAAACGGGGTGAACGCCTATATCCGGTCGGTTGAGGAAGACACGCTTTCGCTGTATCCCCTCTCGATTCAAACCCAAGGGATAAACATTGCTGGCATGTTGGCGAACTCAACTGGCGGTGATTCAGATGATTCCAACTCCGCCTCGCCGCGGCCAACACCACGCGCCGACGCACACGAGACGAAGATGATGTCGCGCATGTTTTCGGGCGTTGGCACCAACGATTTGAAATCACTTAAAGCCTTCTTAGACTCGGCAGAATCTGGGATAGCGCAGCACGTCACCTCAATACAGTACGAGTATTCGGTCACCCCCCAGATTTTCGACGCTGATTACACAAAACCGCGCCAAATTAACCCGAATAAGGTGTTTTCCTCCTTGGGTATGGGTGGCAACTCCTCAAGTTCCCTGATGTCGATGGGCATGTCAACCGACGTTTTCTACTCGCTGCCTGACGATCTTGAGTTGGTCAAAGGCCAATACAACCTCGTCGCTGGAAACTGGCCGCAGGGAAGCGAGGAATGTCTGCTCGTACTCACGGGGTCAGGTGGAATTTCCGATTTCATGTTGTACGCGATGGGACTACGCGACCCAGCCGAACTTGACGAGATGATTAAGGAGTTATCCGAGAACAAACCGATCACCGTCCCCTCGGACAGTAAAGAATTCACCTACCAGCAACTGATGGATGCGCGTTTTAAGGTAGTGCCCGCCGCGTCTTTCTATGAACA
>WRJP01000173.1 GCA_009778535.1 Propionibacteriaceae bacterium
TGTAAATTAGTGCGCAGTCTCCGATAATCCTCGGAAGTGAGGTTCGACACGGCAGCCCGAGTCACAGAGATATCTTTCAACTCAGCATCTGAACCAATCCGACCAATGATCGGCGTGTCTGTGATTTGTGCTATGCCAGCTTCACCACGGATCCGGTTATCGCTCAGGAACCGCAAAAACGCCTGGCCAACACCGACTGCTAAACCCGCTAATATACCCAACATTAAGAAACGGCTATTCTGCGGATACGAATGACTGGTAGGAACCAGAGCTGGCGACGACAAAACAGCTTTGACTAGTTTTCCCCCCTTGTCGGTACTTGGTACCAATTCCTCAATAGCTACGATCAGTGAGTTGCCAACCGCGTTAGCAATTGAAGCAGCAGATGATCCGTCAGAGCTGTTAACGTCAATAACAATGATCACAGTGTTAGAGGGAACGCTTACAGTAATATTTGACGCTAACCTTGCGCTAGTCCCGGAGAGTCCCAACTCACTAATGACCGGATCTAGCACTTGGGGGCTGCGCGCAACTCTGGCAAAAGAATCAACCTGGCTCCGAAGGTATGTTTGCGCAAGGTTTTGCTCACTAGCAGTATTAGCCGATACCACAGCCAGAAAAACTTGTGCTTGCGCGGTGTAAGTCTTTGGCAAAGCAAAAACTAATGCCACCGCCACTGTGATTCCAACCAGGGTGCAAGCAGCAATGCTGCGCCAATATTGTCGGAAAATGCTGATGATCTCCGCTAAGTCCACTCTCGACCCCTAAATATGTGTTTCGGGAATACTCTACGGCAAAGAACATGTCTTTCGCTTACAACAAGGATAAACGAGGTAGCTGTTGCGCAAAATCTCGGCAATTTTCACGACATCAAGCAACGAGAATTGCAGTGATCTGTGAATCTTTTGGGAAATGTGAAGACTGTCAGGCGCTACAGGCTGTCGTCGAAGTCGGCGCGGAACTTGGCAACTAACTCGTGCTGCCAAGGTGTGATCGGAGCCAAGCGGCCATAGAAGAAGCGCAGCACTTCAGGTTCTTCAACCCATTTCAGGCCGCCGATGATTCTTCTGTTGGCATATAGCCACATCAGCCTGTCAATCGCATAATTCACCTGTGACAAGGTGAAAACGCGGCGCGGTACTGCAAGCCGTACCAATTCCATGTCGGCCATTGGTTCGGTTCCGTCGGGTTCGCGTTGCTCTGACATCGTTCCGCGCTCCATTCCGCGCACCCCGGATGCGATGAAATACGCAGAGTTCAGCGCAGCGGCGGGATATTGGTTCTGCGGAATGTGATCTAGGAACCGCAGTGCATCAATGTGAGCGCCAAGTCCGCCAGGCGGGGTGATGACTGGGATTCCAGCTTCGTCCAGTGTCTTAACGATATGCGAGATGAATTGCGGCCCTTGATCGATCATGTCCTCGTCGAGAGTCTCGTCAAGGCCGACGGTGATTGCCTCCATTTCGCGCACTGACATGCCGCCGTAGGTTAGGAATCCCTCATACATTGGAACAAAACTGCGTAGCTCTTTGTAGATTTCTTCGTCATTGGTGATGATGCCACCCCCGCGACCAAAGCCAAGTTTGCGAGCTGAGAAATAGGTAATGTCACATAGCTGAGCCATTTCAAGCGCTATCTGGGCGATTGAAGCCTGCGCGTACTCTGGCTCCCGATTCTTAATGAAATGTAGATTGTCAGCCAGCAGCGAGGCGTCCAATATCAGCTTGATGCCATATTTTTTACAGGTTTGCGAGACTTCGCGTAGATTCGCCAGCGAGAACGGCTGCCCGCCGATCAAGTTCGTGCCGGCTTCCATCCTGACGTACGGGATTTTCTCCGCCCCTACGCTTTCCACCAGTTCTGTCAATGCCTGGCAGTCGAAATTGCCCTTGAAAGGATTGGTTGAGGTGACTTCCAAACCCGCTGGCATGAGCAGTTCAACGACGCTGCCGCCGACTGCGGTGACGTGTGCCTTCCAGGTGGTGAAGTGGTAGTTGCAGGGCACGATCGAGCCTTCGGTTACGAAGGCTCGGCACAGGATATGTTCTGCGGCACGGCCTTGGTGGGTTGGAAGGAAATATTTCGTCCCGAATATCTCGGTGAGCTTTGCGTGCAGCCTAGTGAAAGTGGCCGAGCCAGCGTAAGCATCGTCAGCAAGGAGCATGGCCGCCTGCTGTCGGTCGCTCATCGCATTCACGCCAGAATCGGTCAGCATATCCAAAAAGACATCCTGGTTCTGCAAAAGGAAGGTGTTATAGCCCGAATCCTCAACTGCACGCAGGCGTTCTTCTATAGGAAGTAAGGTCAACTTTTGGATAATCCGAACTTTGTGCATCTCCAGCGGGAAAGTCTCTCCAGAGAAGTAATTCACTTTTGGCATGTCCACTCCATCGTTTTTGGCTGCCTGTTTTTCCGTCCCTCATCATAGCCTGAATGTTTGATCGCAGCCGCCCGCGACAGCAGTTGTGCTGCAAATTTGATCTAGCTCTACTGGTATTTCGGGTAGTCGGTTGCAGCGAAGCGAGGCAACTAGGCAAACACCGCCAAGCTAGGAGAGCCACTACGTAATCAAGGCAGTTACCTGTCGTCTTTTGGGAAAATTAGCTACCCAAGATGCGCCCAGTAGCTGCGCAAGTGCACTGCTAACTCCTTAGGACTGTGCTGGGGGTCATGTAACTAGCCGGATGTGGTACGTAAATCGCCTTCAGATGTTACTTGATTGCCAACGCCCACACATCAGCATCGCATTTGAGACTGACAGGCTAATCCAGACACCTAAAAGACGCCAGACATTCGATTCATAATGCGAATCGCGAGGTGGGAAGATTCCGGCTGTCTTGCCAGGAGTTATGGCATGTTTTTTGCAAATGCGATCACACGTCAAAGAGCACGAAGGTTAGATTTCCGGTCACGGCGATCAAGAATGAAAAAGAAGGAAAACAGATGAAGAATAGAACTAAGGTGAGGGCTGCTGTCACAGCAGGCTTAGCTTTGTTAATGACTTCCGCTTTTGCGGCACCAGCTTGGGCGGATTTAGTTCCAGAAAGCGGCGATTTGGTAATACATAAGTACGTTGGTGCGCCTATTGCAAGCGGAGACCGGAATGGTACCTTGTTGGATACCAGTGGTTGGACGGGTGTTGTTCCAGCTAAT
>WRJP01000174.1 GCA_009778535.1 Propionibacteriaceae bacterium
AATGAATCGAACCTAGCTGGGAAACTGGTTCGAGGGCGACCGGATTTACTAACGCCATTGCAGCACCTTCACGACTGAAGATTTGGAGAAAGTGCGGCAGTTTCGACGACCAATGCGGCGAGTTTTTCAGCAGCAGTCGCCGGAACTAAATCGCGCGCCTTTCTACTCATCTCAGCCAAACGCGCCTGGTCAGCAAGTAGCGCAGGTACCTGCTGCATCAAGAAATCAGCAGTCAACAATTCGTCGGCAACGACGAGACCAGCACCCGCATTTACTAAAAACGAAGCGTTCTGTCCCTGCTCGCCATTTCCATGCGGCAGCGGAACAAATAGTGTCGGTAGACCTACCATTGCCGTTTCCATCACAGTCCCCGCCCCGCTACGTCCCAGCATAAGATCAGCAGCCGCGTAGGCAGCTTCCATTTGGTCTAGGTAGGCAAACGGCGCATAGACCGCACCGTTCGGATGCTCGATTCGGACATCATCAGCAAAATTGGCAGAACCTAAAACATGAATGATTGAGATACCGCTCTCCAATAGTTCAGCTCGGGCAGCAGCCACGGCCTGATTCAATGACTGGGCACCCTGTGAACCGCCACTGACCAGCAGCACCGCCCCAGCGCCCTGTACCCCTAACCGCTCGCGCGCTGGGACGCGGGCACCGTCACGATCTAGCGCCGCGATGGCTTCGCGCATTGGCAGACCGACGAATACCGATTTAGGCAACGGCGTATCCGGAAAACTCACTGCAACAACTTGTGCAAAACGAGCTGCAATTTTGTTAGCCAAACCAGGTATCGCATTCTGCTCATGCACCACTATTGGAATCCGCAGCTTGCGGGCAGCAAGATAAACTGGCAGCGCAACATATCCGCCAAAACCGACCACTACGTCGGCACATGCATTCTTCAAAATGTGCTCCGCCGCACGGATTGCCGATATGAGCCTGGGAGGGACGGAAAACAACGCCGGCGACAATGATCTGGGAAGCGGAACCGGAGGGATGAGTTGCAAAGGCAGTCCGGCGTCCGGGATGACGCGATTCTCAAGCCCTTTACTCGTCCCCACACACACCAAACGAAGTTCGGAATCGTGTTCGAGCAGCTTTTCAGCAGTAGCTAGCAGCGGCGACGTATGACCAGCAGTGCCTCCGCCTGCCATCACGACTGAAATGCTCATCGCTGTGAACCTGTTTCGGCAAACGCTAGGAAGGACTTACCAGTTTCCATCTCGTCAGTTTCGGGCACGTAGTTCCGCGCTGCCGGTTCGTGTCGCGCGCAGGCCAGCAGCAGTGCGATAGCACACATATTTGATAATAAGGCGGAACCGCTATACGAAATAAAGGGCAAGGTCACTCCGATGACTGGCAACAGTCTAAAGACAACAAGCACGTTGACTAGGGTTTGAATCATCAGCCAACTCGTAAGCCCAGCAGCAGTAAAACGAACAAAACGGTCGTCGGCACGCATGGCGATACGAAAACCGGCATACCCCAAAACTATGAACAACCCAAGTACCACAAACACGCAGACTAGCCCGAGTTCTTCTCCCAAAATGGCCAGCACATAGTCAGTATGTGCTTCTACTAATCCCCCCCATTTTTGACGAGAGCTTCCCAATCCCAGACCCCACCAGCCGCCGCTGGCAAGCGCATAGATCGCTTTCATCGGCTGATGGTTGCTGCCATACGGATCGGAATCTGGGGATAGAAAGCCTAGGATTCGCCCTATCCGGTTGGGAGAAGTCACTATAAACGTCATCACCGCAACCGTCATCGTCGCAATCACCGCGGTAAGTACTTTCCAGCGCACCCCAACGCACCACATGATCGAGAGCATGATTCCCACCAATATGACCCCAGTACCCAGATCGGACTGCAATACCACCAATCCAATCAACACCACCGCGATGAAAATGAAGGGGAAAACTAAATGTTTCGGTTTGTGCAACAGCTTGAATTTGCGATCCAGAACATCAGCGCCCCACACAACCAGCGCGAGCTTTATCAATTCAGACGGCTGGAAGTGCAACATTGGAGAGCCGAACTCGATCCAGTTCGTATTTCCATTCTTGCCCACACCCATTGGTGTGAATGTCAATAGTTGCATCACAAGCGCTGCAACTAAGAACAGCCAGCCCAGCACCCGTAGCTGCTTCACCTTCGCCTTTGCCAGCACCCAGGCAACAACGGCACCGATCACTAAAAAGACCAACTGGCGCTTCATGTAGTAGTAGGAATCACCAGTGGCCTGCTTCGCGTACACGCTCGAAGATGACAAAACCATGAGCAGTCCCAAACCGAGCAGCAACAAGGTCGGAACCAGAACCAGAAAGAAACTTGCTTGGGGATGAGCCAACCATTCGACGACAAGACTGCGCCGCCGTTTCGACTCAACCGTTCCGCGATCCCTGATCGGGGAAGAAAGGATCGCCACCATACCTCCTAGAGTTTTCGTACTTGTGTTGTAAACGATTCTCCGCGCTCTGCATAATCTGCGTACATGTCCTTACTGGCAGCTCCAGGAGCTAAAAGCACCACATCTCCGGACTCTGCTCGGGCAGCGACCCAGCCGACAATCTCACGCATTGCTCCATTTTTGTCGCTATCTGAGCTAAAAACTGGGACATCCGGTGCGTGTCGTGCCAGTGAATCTGCAATGACTTGACGATCTTCACCAAGCAGCGCTACCCCGCGCAGCCGGTCAGCGAACCGGGTCACCAAATCGTCGAAATTCGTTCCCTTGGTCTGCCCGCCAGCAATCCAGAAAATGTTGTCGAAACTCGCCAACGAAGCTGCCGCTGCATGCGGATTTGTGGCTTTAGAATCGTCAACGTAGCGGACTCCATTGACTTCTGCTATCTGCTGAATTCGATGGTCGCCGATATTCACATTTTTTAACCCCTGTGCGACTGCTTGGGGCGGAACTCCAAAAGACCTGGCAAGCGCTGCTGCGGCAAGTGCATTAGCGACATTGTGGGGCGCATTGGGAGTGACAGCTTCCAGCTTCGCCAACTCGACCGCAGAATCTCGGCGCTGAGTGATGAATGCCCGATCTACCAGCAGGTCATCCAGCACGCCAACCATTGCTACCGCTGGGATT
>WRJP01000175.1 GCA_009778535.1 Propionibacteriaceae bacterium
GAGGGGCTGTATGGCAAGTAAACCGCGTAGGGTTGCATATGACAGACCTGAGTTTGACTTGAGTCCAGAGGTTCCAGATGACCTCAGTGATGTTTCACGTGAAACACCGGTCTTACCAAAGCCAGCACAGACCCGAATCATGGTGATTGCAAACCAAAAAGGCGGGGTAGGAAAGACGACGACGGCAGTCAACATCGCCACTGCGTTAGCAGAAAGCGGATTGCGCGTCCTAGTTATCGACCTCGATCCACAAGGAAATGCTTCAACTGCATTAGGTATAGAGCATTCTGAAGGGACTCCAGGAAGCTACGAAGTCTTGAGCGGGACGAAGATTCTCGAACTAATGAAGCAATCTGAGGAGGCAGAGACGCTGTGGGTGCTGCCTGCGTCTATTGATCTTGCGGGCGCTGAAATCTCTTTGGTAAACCAACTCGCGCGCGAGAGTCAACTCTTACATGCGATCAAAGCACTTTTGGCTGATTTTGAGTTGGACTACATCTTCATCGACTGTCCGCCTTCGCTCGGGCTACTGACTGTTAATGCACTGGTTGCTGCTAATGAAATCCTGCTCCCGATTCAATGCGAATACTACGCGCTAGAGGGTGTCACCCAACTGTTGCGAACTGTTGAGCTAATCAAGGGATCAATGAATGAGCGACTAACGCTGTCAACGGTGTTGCTGACTATGTATGATGCCAGAACCAAGCTTTCGGCAGAGATATGTGAGGAAGTGCGCAAATACTTCCCGAAACAGACCCTGGACGCAGTGATTCCGCGTTCGGTTCGAGTAGCTGAGGCACCAAGTTTTGGCCAATCGGTGATTAGCTATCAGAAAGCGTCTGTTGGAGCGCAAGCGTATCTGACAGCCGCAGCCGAGATTGCGGAAAGAGGAGTTGGAGAGATCGCATGAGTGCAGCAAGACCAAAAGCTGGTTTGGGACGCGGACTGGGAGAGTTGTTGCAACGCACAGATCCAGAGTTGGCTACGGTCGGCTCTGAGTTGACCATTGCGCGTTTTGCCGACCTTCCAGTAGCACGAATCCTGCCCAACCCGAAGCAACCCAGGGAAGCATTCGACGAGGATGCATTAACTGAACTGTCTGAGTCGATAAAGGAAATCGGATTGTTGCAGCCGATTGTGGTAAGGCCAATCGGCGACAATTCGTATGAACTGGTCATGGGAGAACGCAGACTGCGCGCTGCAAAAATGGCTGGCTTTGAAGTAATCCCTGCGATCATCCGACGCACGCAAGACCATGAGCTACTGCGCGACGCTCTATTGGAGAATCTGCAAAGGCAACAACTGAATCCATTAGAGGAAGCAGCGGCCTACCAGCAAATGCTCGCAGATTTCGGATGCACCCAGGAGGAATTGGCTACCCGTATCAAACGCTCACGGCCGCAGATTTCTAACACTATTCGGCTGCTATTGTTGCCGCTGCCAGTACAGCGTCGGGTTGCTGCCGGAGTGTTGAGTGCTGGTCACGCCCGTGCGCTGTTGACGGTTGACGACCCACAAACTATTGAGAAGTTGGCCTCAAAGATCATCTCGGAGGGACTGTCGGTGCGTGCCACCGAAGAATTGGTCACTTTAGGGGTTACACCTCAGCGGCAAAAGCGCAGCAGGGAGAAGGCTGCGGTTGCAGCGGAGTTGACCCAAGTCGCACAAGACCTAAGTGAAGCCCTTGACACCAGGGTCAAGGTGTTAGGCAGTGCAAAACGCGGACGTATTGTGATCGAGTACGCAGGCGCTGACGACCTCGCACGCTTAGCATCTGTTTTGAACCGAACCTGAAAACCTTGAGTCAAACGAGAAGCAAACCCAATACGAACTGAGTTTGACCGCATTAACGCGGAAATCAGTTACGTCCCACCAGCGAGTAGGACAGCAACAACCGGAGAAAAGCCGTAGCCAGGTCAGTGCTTGTACAATCTGAGGTGTGACAAATTTGGAATTGATTCATGCCGGGAAAGTTCGTCGTTTGTATCGCTGGAGCGAGAACGAGATATTGCTGGTGGCTACAGATGCCATCTCAGCCTTTGACTATGTTTTGGATACGCCAATACCGGACAAAGGGAAGGTACTCACCGGATTATCGCTTTGGTGGTTTGACCAGCTTTCTAGTCTAGGCATCGAAAACCATGTGGTGAATACGGATGTTCCGGCCGAATACGAAGGCCGAGCTGTTATCGTCGAAAAGTTGGAAATGGTTCCGACAGAGGCGATTGTACGCGGCTATCTCACAGGTTCGGGTTTGGCAGAATACAAAAAAACGCAAACTGTAACCGGAATCAACCTGCCAGCAGGACTTGTTGATGGGTCAAAACTTCCCGAAGCGATATTTACTCCGTCGACAAAGGCTGACCTTGGCGACCATGATGAGAACATCAGCTTTGAAAAGCTCAGCTCCCAGATAGGCACCGACCTTGCCGAACGGGTACGGACTGCTTCACTGGCGTTGTACACCGCAGCAGAAAAGATCGCTCGGGAGCGCGGCATCATTCTTGCCGACACCAAGTTTGAATTCGGTTTACGCCCCGATGGGACGCTCGTTTTGGCAGACGAGGTACTCACTCCAGATTCATCGCGTTTCTGGGATGCAGAACGCTGGCAACCTGGTCAAGCCCAACCCAGCTTCGATAAACAGTACGTGCGAGATTGGCTCACTGAAGAATCCGGCTGGGATCGGACAACAAGTACGCCACCGCCTGCACTGCCGGAAGCGGTAGTCAAAGCCACCCAAGAGCGCTACCTGGAAGCCTACGAACGACTCACTGGAAGGACACTTCTGCTCGATTAAGCCGAGTCCAGGGGCTCGTGCTGCGTGAGTTCTGGAAAGCGTCTGCGACTGAGCGCGTTTTTCCTTCACTGCGGAATGTTATGGATCCTGCGACGCTGCTACGCAGCGCGACAGACTCTTTTATGGGTTTTGTCAAGTTGTGGTGGGCGTGTTTTATAGTCCTTGGGGTGTGAG
>WRJP01000176.1 GCA_009778535.1 Propionibacteriaceae bacterium
CGACACTTTCGTAAATCGATCTGTTTCTCGGATTCCAATTCCGAAGCAGAGTTCCTCCAGCGGCAGTTTCTCCTCTGGGGGCAGCTTCTCAAGTTCCTCGGGCGGCAGTTTCAGCGGTTCTAGCGGCAAGTTCTAGCTTCCGCAAGAATCAGCATCGGGAAAATCAATGAGGAGACGCTGCTGTTAGATGGGCAACGTGCCGCGGTGTTTTGCGACGAGTTCTTTGACCTCATCTGCTGACGGCCCAGGTTTTGCGACGAAGATGGTTTCGCGGTAGAAACGCAGTTCTTCGATGGATTCGATGATGTCAGCTAGGGCACGATGGTTGCTGGCCTTTTCGGGGGCGTTGTAATAGACCTTGGGGTACCAGCGCTTGGCCAACTCTTTAATAGAGGACACGTCAATATTGCGATAGTGTACGTAGCTTTCCAGCTTGGGCATATAGCGGGCTAAAAATGCCCGATCCATTCCCACCGAATTGCCAGCCAATGGCACCTTTCCAGCTTGTGGGACGTATGTCTTGACGTATTCCAAAACCTGATCTTCAGCCTCAGCAAGACTGAGGCCACCGTCAAGACACTCCAACAGGCCAGAGGAGGTGTGCATGTCACGGACAAAGGCATCCATCTGTGCCAGAGCCGCTGCGCTAGGGCGAATGATGATGTCAACGCCGTCACCCAGCACGTTTAGATTAGCGTCGGTAACCAATGCTGCCACTTCGATCAGATTGTCGGTTTCGACATTTAATCCGGTCATTTCGCAGTCAATCCACACCATTTGCTCAGCCACGATAACACCATAGTGCTTTTGGGCTGTAACATCGTACACTGCAACAAATTGTGGCCCCTATAGCTCAGCTGGATAGAGCGTCGGACTTCTAATCCGCAGGTCGCAGGTTCGAATCCTGCTGGGGGCGCTGGCTGCCAGCCGGGTAGTCGCGTGAGAAGGTAAGGAGTCGGGCAATGGCTACCCGTCTTGAAAATGTCATTTCTTTAACCAAACGTCGGGGATTCGTCTATCCCTGCGGTGAAATCTACGGCGGTACTAGAGCCGCCTGGGATTACGGGCCGTTTGGAGCAGAACTAAAGGAAAACATCAAGCGGCAGTGGTGGAAATCAGTGGTGCAAGGCCGCGATGATGTGGCCGGACTGGATTCATCCATCATTTTGCCCAGACAAGTTTGGGTGGCCTCTGGTCACGTTGGAGTTTTTTCCGACCCGTTAACCGAATGCATGTCATGTCACAAGCGGATGCGGGCAGACGAACTCGAAGAAGCGTTTGAACGCAAACATGACAGAAAACCATCCGGACTAGCAGAAATCAACTGCCCCCATTGTGGAAACCTGGGGCAATTTACCCCCCCGCGCGACTTCAACATGATGCTAAAGACCTATTTGGGCGTTATAGAAGACGATTCTGGGCTGCACTACCTACGCCCTGAGACTGCCCAGGGGATTTTCGTTAACTTCAAGAATGTGGAGAACACCTCCAGAATGAAGATTCCCTTCGGTATCGGACAGGTTGGCAAATCCTTCCGCAACGAGATCACGCCTGGCAACTTCATCTTTCGCACCCGTGAATTTGAGCAGATGGAGTTGGAATTCTTCGTCGAACCAGGAACCGATGAGGACTGGCATCAGCATTGGATTGATGCCCGCACCCAGTGGTATGTCGATTTGGGTATCGCGCCCGAAAATCTGCGCCACTACGAGCACCCGAAAGAAAAGCTCTCGCACTATTCAAAACGCACCGTCGACATTGAGTACCGTTTCGGTTTCACCGGCAATGAGTGGGGAGAGCTGGAAGGCATCGCCAATCGCACCGATTTTGACTTGGGCACCCACACCGAACACAGCGGGCAAGACCTTTCCTACTTCGATCAAGCTAGCGGTGAGCGTTACATCCCCTACGTGATTGAACCGTCGGCTGGTTTAACCCGTTCACTCATGGCTTTCTTGGTAGAGGCATACACCGAAGATCAGGCTCCAAACACCAAGGGCGGTTTCGATACCCGTACGGTGCTGAAGCTCGATCCTCGCTTAGCTCCAGTTAAAGCTGCCGTCCTTCCGCTCTCGCGCAACGAAGCATTGTCTCCGAAAGCCAGAGATCTAGCTGGCGAATTGCGCAAGATTTGGAATGTCGATTTCGACGACGCGCAAGCAATCGGACGTCGCTACCGTCGCCAAGACGAGATCGGAACGCCGTATTGCATCACTGTTGATTTCGATACTTTGGAAGATCAGGCAGTGACCATCCGAGATCGGGACACAATGAGTCAAGAACGGGTAGCGTTAGCGCAGGTACGCGACTGGTTGGCTACGCGGTTGCTGGGTTGTTAGTAGCAGTTTGCTGCCTACATGCCCCAGGGTGCGTGAGTTTCTTAGGGTAACTAAGCAACGGGGGTATTTTTTTCAGGCTCGCAAGCGCTAAGATCATTCAAGAGGCAACCCTGCCACGGCAAGCGATGTAGGAGTCACAGTGACTGATCAAACTCCCGGGTACTCATTACCGCCAATTCCACCTCCACCTCCACCTCCGCCGAGTTTTGTGGAAGCAGAGGCGCTGCCTGCGCGTGCCATCCCTGGTGATTCCGAGTTCGTATCGACCAGTATTCCCACGCCCGTTGCCGTTCCTGAGCAAATAATGGCGACTATGGAAAATGAGGTTGAGCAGCTACCTATCGTTACTGAAGTCACACAACTTCTGCCGCCGATTCCGCCTCCCGAATCGGCAATGCCGCCCGCAGTAGAATACTCACCACCTCCTGCGCCAACCTATGTCGTTCCGGCATATATTCCGCCTCCTCCTCCCCCTCCGGAAGCTGTCATGGCGTCAGAAGCTCAAATAGAGTCTGTTGCTGCTGAGGTTCCCGAGGTTGAGGCGGTGTTTGAGTCTGTTGCTGCTGAGGTTCCCGAGGTTGAGGCGGTGTTTGAGTCTGTTGCTGCTGAGGTTCC
>WRJP01000177.1 GCA_009778535.1 Propionibacteriaceae bacterium
ATTTACCGGAACCGTTCGGCCCCATGATGGCATGAATCTCGCCGGAATCGACCCGCAGGTTCACTCCCTTTAGAATCGGCAACGGGCCATTCTCGGTTTCGATTTCCACATGAAGATCATGAATAACTAATTCGGACAACTTACAGCCTTTCTATGGCGTCAAGATTTACCGGAGGCGCGATTGTCTCCAATTCACTTTCCAGAACTTCAAAGAGCCGAGCCTCGACTTCAGGTAGCTGGATACGGCGGATAATATCTGCGAAGAAACCGTAAACCACTAAGCGGCGAGCTTCGATTTCTGGAATACCCCTGGAACGGAGGTAAAAGAGTTGTTCGGCATCGAAATGCCCGGTAGCAGAGGCATGTCCAGCTCCGCGAATAACTCCGGTCTCAATCTCCAGATTGGGTACGGACTCGACGCGGCAACCTTTAGTGAGCAACAAATTCTTATTAGATTCATAGGTGGCAGTGTTTTCGGCGGCTTTGCGAATCAGCACATCCCCAACCCATACCCCTTGGGCTTTGCTGCCCTGCAACACTCCGCGATAGTCAACATTTGAGGTGGTGTTTGGCTGGTTGTGGTCAATGAATAGCCGGTGTTCGATATGTTGGCCTGCGTCAACGAAGTAGATACCAAACAGTTCCAGTTCTGCTCCAGTGCCAGAAAATGTCGCGGTCTGGGTCAGTCGAATCAAATCTCCTCCAACTGAAGCTGTGACCGTCTTCACCTGGGCATCTTTCCCAATTTGGAACGATTGCTGACCCACATGAACTGCATCAAAGTCCCAGTCATGAATACTGACGAAGGTCAACTGGGCACCCTCGCCGACATCCACATTGAGCCATTCGCTGTAGTGGGCACGGCCACGGTAGCGAATCACCAATGTCAACTTTGCGTTGCGACCAATGCGAATCAGCACTCTTCCAAAACTGCGGCCGCCAGCGCCTGCCGCGTCAATCACGATGGGTTCGACTAGTTCAGTCTCGGCAGGTATCTGGATTTTTGTTCCGGACACTTCCTGATTGAATGCATTTGCAGCCGCGATATCGAATGGAGCCTGGAATCCGTATTGAACGGCTTCCGCCACCGATAATTCTCCGATGGTAACGCCGGTTGGATAGTTGGCGCGCCACTGGAGTGTCTCAGGGGCGCCATGAGGCTCAAATAGGTGTGCCAGGCGTTCTATGGGAGTGAAACGCCAGACTTCCTCTTTGCCGTTAGGGGTCGGAAAATCTGAAAGCTCATATGATGCCATTGGGTGAAGATGGGAGTTGAGCACCGCCGCATCCTGGCCAGAAGGAGCCACGTCAGTGAGTTCGCTCATCCAACCGCTCCTTCCATCTGCAACTCGATCAATCTGTTGAGTTCTAGGGCGTATTCCATCGGCAATTCTTTGGCGATCGGCTCAATAAAGCCCCTAACGATCATTGCCATAGCCTCATCTTGGGCTATTCCGCGACTCATCAGATAGAACAGTTGTTCTTCACTCACTTTGGAAACCGTCGCTTCATGAGCCATCGAAACTTCGTCTTCGCGAATATCGGTGTATGGGTAAGTATCGGAACGCGATATTTGATCAATCAGCAGGGCATCACATTTGACATTCGAGGCGCTGTGGTGCGCCCCAGGACGTACATGCACTAGACCGCGATAGCTGGAACGTCCTCCCCCACGTGCCACTGACTTCGACACGATTGAACTTGAAGTGTGGGGGGCTAGATGCACCATCTTCGAGCCAGCATCTTGGTGCTGTCCGGCTCCGGCAAACGCGATGGAAAGAGTCTCGCCGCGGGCATGCTCCCCTAGCAGGTAGACCGCGGGGTATTTCATGGTCACCTTCGAGCCGATATTCCCGTCTATCCACTCCATGGTGGCACCTTGTGCGCACATAGCTCGTTTCGTTACCAAGTTGTACACATTCGTCGACCAATTCTGAATCGTCGTGTAACGCACACGCGCGTTCTTCTTTACGATGATTTCTACCACCGCCGAATGCAGTGAATCCGATTTGTAAATCGGAGCGGTACAACCTTCGACATAGTGGACGTAGCTGCCCTCATCGGCGATGATCAGCGTCCGCTCGAATTGCCCCATATTTTCGGTGTTGATCCTAAAGTACGCTTGCAGCGGGATCGTAACTTGAACTCCTTTAGGGACGTAGATGAACGAACCACCCGACCAAACTGCGGTGTTCAAAGCCGAAAATTTGTTGTCGCCAATCGGCACTACCGAGGCGAAGTGCTCTTGAAAGATTTCCCGATATTGCTTCAAACCGGTATCAGTATCAACGAAGATGACACCTTGGCGTTCCAATTCTTCGTTGATCTTGTGGTACACGACCTCTGATTCGTACTGTGCCGCTATGCCAGCCACCAGCCTGGCTTTCTCTGCCTCTGGGATTCCGAGCCGGTCATAGGTGTTTTTGATGTCTTCGGGCAGGTCTTCCCACGATTGGGCTTGTTTTTCTGTGGAGCGCACGTAGTACTTAATCTCGTCAAAGTTGATATCACCAAGCTCTGCGCCCCAGGTCGGCATCGGTTTCAACTCAAACAGTTCCAAAGCCTTCAGCCGTAGTTCGAGCATCCACTCCGGCTCGGACTTCAACGCCGAGATACGCCGGACAACGTCAGCATCCAGTCCGCGCTTTGCATCCTGACCGGCAACATCAGAATCATGCCAGCCATATTCATATGTGCCGAGCGCAGCTAGCTGGTCTTCTGGGGTTTGTCCTAGTCCCCGAGCCTGCTCACCGATAGTCATTGGTTCTCATTTCTAGTCAGTTTTCTCAAACATCGGCTGGTCGTTGCTGTGCCTGGACAGGCTTGGGAATATGGGTGGTGCAAACCCCGTCACCATGTGCGATTGTTGCTAGACGTTGGACATGCGAGTTCAGCAACCTGGAAAAGGCCTTGGTCTCGGCT
>WRJP01000178.1 GCA_009778535.1 Propionibacteriaceae bacterium
CTGCCGCCATAAAGGTTGAGCTAACCATTCGTTAACGCGACTATGTGATCTGCTTGATCAATGCCTCCGCAGAGCCGACCATTCGCGTCGTCTCCAAAGCCCAGTTCGGTTCTTGGCCACGGAAAGGACCAGTCGCCAGTGACACGATCACGGCCGCTGCACGCAGACGCAATGCGGCAGGGTCAACTCTGGTGTCAAATACCGGAACCCACTCTCGTATTACGCGATGCACCCGCTGAGTTTGGCTGGCGTTCATGTGTTGAATCGTCGAAAGATGAGCAACAAGACATGCCAGGTCGTCTACCCTTCTCCCAGGACCGACCGTATCAATGTCCAACAGCCCTACCACTTTTCGTGAGTTGACCAGAAGCTGTCCTTCGTAAAAATCTCCATGCGTCGCTTCGTTTTCGGAGCCGCTGAAATCTAAATTCGCTTCGACAGTTGTAACTATGGCATCAAGTCTGGGACGTAAGCTCGGGAGGGTCTCGGCGATGATTTCCGCGTAGTGACGAACAGATTCTGCCCAGGGGGGACGTCGGGGCAGATTGGCGAGCGCTGCTGGCATCCGATCCAGCAAAGCGATTAATTCTCCGCCATCACAGGGCGGATGCGGTGCAAAGATAGCTGCTGCCAACGAGGTGCCTTGCATCTGGGACAAAATCAACATGTGATCATCGGTCGCTGCCAGAATCTGCGCAACTGGAATGCCAGCGTCCAACAGTAGCTGATGTCGTAAACTGATCTGTTTGGCGTATTTCTCACGTAATACCTTGACATAGACGACTTCGCCGGTGTTCAGATTCGTAGCTTTCAGCACGGCGCGTCTCCTGGGGCGGTACCCGATCATTTTCAGTGACAGTTGCTCGGCGCTTACTTGCTTGGAAAAAACTTTGTGGCTATTGCATATTTCTGCAAGGGATTGCGGATATGCGGCTTTTGCCAGACCCGGCAGATCGGGGTCTTTGGGATAGAACCAGAGCGCAACTTTGCGCTCCCCAGCCACGTATAGCTCTGCGGCAGTATCTGTACCAGTTAGCCCCCCGAGCCGACAACACACTCCGATAACTTCTTCGCGTCGGCCATATGCCCAATCAACCACTGTTGTGTAGGTGGCGACTGTGGAATCTCCTGGGGCACGGTCAACGTGGTCGATTTCCCAATCTACTAATTCCCCACCAGCGTGCCGAACCGCAGTCGCTAACAGTGGTGCAACCTCAGCAGTAGTAAGCAGGCGAAATCCATCCAGATCGTCTTCCATGCTGCCCTTTCTTCCGCTAAGCACTGCTGGCCGCACATGTGCAGTGTATCGCCTTAGCCTCGTCGTCTTGATGCTGTTGGACTTAGAACAACCGGTTTAAGCGCCAGCAGGAAGTTTGCAGAATCGCTAAACTACCTGACATGGCAGCGCCCAATGTTAAGCAAACCTCGAAGATGGCTCGGGCAAATCTGCAAAGACTGCTTTGGTTGCCTCGCTATGGGTGGGGCGCGTTTTTGTCGCTGCTGGTGCGAAGAAACCCCAGGCTTTGGGTGATTGGGAGCGCTTTCGGTGTTTCCGACGGCGCGCTGGCATTTGCAGTCGCCGCCAAACAACTCGACCCCGAATTAAACATCGTGTGGCTGGCGCGCACAAACCAGGAGGCGCAAGCTGCACGTGAGGCTGGGTTCGGAAGCTGTTTTACAGATTCGACTGCTGGGTTCAAAATGACGCTGCGAGCTGGCGTTGTTGTGGTGACTCACGGCTTTGGGGATGCCAACCGTTTCGGTCAACGCGGTGCCGTGATCGTACAGCTCTGGCATGGACCACCATTGAAAAAGGTTATGGCTGACTCTCCTGCGGTGACCAAAATAAATATCCCAGGGTTGAGCAAAGTGATGCGTTGGGCGTTTCGCATGGGGTTACGCCGAATCTCGCTCATTCCAGCCATCGGCGAAGTAGTGGTTCCAAAGCTCTGTAGTGC
Source organism: Propionibacteriaceae bacterium (assembly GCA_009778535.1). GTDB lineage: Bacteria > Actinomycetota > Actinomycetes > Propionibacteriales > Propionibacteriaceae > Propionicimonas. Next base: position 1,959 of record WRJP01000178.1, read on the forward strand.
TTTCAACTTAACTCCACAGCAAGTACGAGCGTTGGGAGAGCCACGTGCGGACATTCTGCTAGCAGGCGAAGCGTCAGAGCGGATTAAGGCTGCCCAGGATGTTCTCCAGGCGAAACTCCCCGACATTGGCGATGCCAGACTCGTGTTGTATGCACCAACCTGGCGAAATGGTGAGATCGACCCTGGGATTCCCACTCCAGCACAGTGGGAGTGTATCAACGAGGTCTGCGAGCGTTTGAACCTGATTTTGGTAGTGCGTTCCCATCAACTCGGTGTCGGAGATTACTCCAATCATCCGCAGCGGGTGCGGCTACTGCCTCCGAATGTCCAACCCGATGTGATGGAAATCTTGTGGGGAATCGACACCTTGATTACTGACTATTCGTCACTAATCATCTACTACTGCCTCACGTCAAAGCCAATGGTGTTCTTTGCTCCAGATTTAACTAAATACGAAGCAGAACGCGGATTAAACTTCGACTACAGCGAACTTGCTGACGGAAAAGTTTGCTTTAGTTGGAACAGCGTGTTGGAAAACCTGGAAGCTATTTACTCCAAACCCGAAAGTTACGCGGCTGCCTGTGAACACAGCAAGCAACTTAGTGAACGCTTCTGTGACCACCAAGATGCCAACTCGGCAATGCGTGTTGCCCAAGCTGCTCATGAGTTGATGCAACAGCGTTTCCTCAAGTAAGAATTTCCATTGTTTGACTGGAATAGAAAACGGCGCTGTTGCAGCTGCGGCCATTTTTCTAGTTGGTATTGCAACCGTCTAATCCAATGTCGCGCAAATAGCAGGAAATCATGGAACGCTACGCAGCCCAAGAAAGCGTGCTAACTGCTTCAGTTTTTGCAGCTACGTTCGCCCCACGCGAGACTGGTCAAAAGTGTCCTCCGCC
>WRJP01000179.1 GCA_009778535.1 Propionibacteriaceae bacterium
ACCGCGAGCAAATGGGTGTCCCGGCCAAATTGGTTGTCGTCGGCATGACTGCCACCAATTTTTCCATCGCTGACCCTCTCGATGCAGGGATGCTCGACGTAGCTGGTTTCGACGCGGCCGTGCCGAGTGTCATTGCCGATTTCTCTGCGGCACCGATGAGACAGTCATGAGAACAAAGGCGCTCCAAGATTCACAGGTCATAACGGATAGGCGGTGACCGGTTGAGTGACATCAGGGTGCAGCAGGCTCTTGAACACACTCGAGCCGCTGTAGAGGCAAAACGCCAGTTGGCCAGCCACCAAATGCAACGTGACAATCTCATAAGAAGGTTGTATGCAGAAGGTGGCTGGTCCTACTCAAAGTTGGCAAAGACGCTAGGCCTGACACCTGAACTAATCGCAAAAATCATCCGCCCGCAACGACGCTAGGGACAGGTGCCGTTTCGTGTTATGGATCCTGCAACTAAGCCTGCGCTGCGCGCAGTCGCGGCGTGCAGGATGACGAATTGTGGGTGTCTTTGTGCGTGCTCAGTCGAGAATCCATCACATTCTGTTTTTCTATGTCTTTCATTACCGCGGTGAAAATTACCAGTTGCCCTTGCCATCAACAGTTGCGCCGCTGCCTCGTCAAGGCCAGCAATCTTGTCGGTGAACGCCTGTGCTTTGTTGCCAGTTAGCGTGACAACGTGTTTCCCATTCCTTAAAATGAAGACTTTATGGTCCTTCACAAGCGAGTATGTAAACACGCTTCATTCTATCCAATAGCAACTAGCTGGCTGCGTCTCAGAAGTAGCTACGCATCAAAAAATGCAAACTGATGTGACTTGATGTAGCATGATGCAATGCGAACAACAATTGACTTACCTGCCGACCTGCATCAACAAGCTCTCACCATTGCTCGTGACAACCATCAAACGTTGAGTAAAACTGTCAGCAGCTTGCTGCGTAAAGGATTGGGCTACCAATCACAGGCGAGCGTTTACCAGGATTCCCAGACCGGTCGCACCATGCTTGAGGTGGGTCGCCCAATCACTGATGAAGACGTTCGCTCATTAGAGGACAACGAGTGAGTATCCTGCTTGACTCGAATGTCCTCATAGCGCTCACTGTACCCAATCATGTCCACCATGGGATCACACTCGCTTGGTTCACAGCACTATCGCCACGATATGCTACCTGCCCGATCACCCAAGGAGCACTGGTTCGATTTGCTATCCGTGAAGGGGCAACCGCGAAAGATGCTAGTTGCCTGGTCGCGGGTTTGAGTGCTGACCCTGCGCACGAGTTTTGGGAGGATAACCTCCGGTTCGATCAAGTGAACCTCATCGGTGTTATTGGACACCGTCAGGTTACGGATTCTTATCTGGCTGCTCTCGCTCGTTGGCGCGGATCACAACTCGCCACACTTGACCGGGGACTAGCAGCCCAGCACAGCGATGTTACTGTGCTGATAGCTCAATCTGGAGTTCACTAATTTGCTAATCATGTAGCCGGTGATGATCAACCGACTACCTGTGTTGGGAAAGACAGCGGCCAGTTCCTTGTAATAAGGCTGTGGCAGAACGATATGACATGGGACATTTACAACTCTCTCGCAATTGAAAATGCTGTTTTTAGCCTTCTAATTCGTTTTGAAAAAAATGTTAAAATCGAGTCCTCTGCTGTACCGGATGTACATCAGAACGGCGGGACAAGGGTCACACGATCAAAACAAAGTTGGTGCGGTCTCTTGTGCGGTAGTTGCAGTACGTCCTTCTACGACTGCGGCGCAGGCATCGACGATGTCTGTTGAACCTGCCAAGAAGATGTACTCCAAGTTTCTTAGGTGGCTAACTTTTCCCACTTTATTTCCAGATGGGTTATAGATGCCGATCTGAGCTCCCACATACCGTTTAAAATCGAATGCCAGCAGCCTCACTTCCTCGAAACCAGCTTCCTTGAGAGTTGCCACCATCTCTTCCGGCGAAATCCAGGACTCGTTGTTGTACGATACAACAGCTAATTCTGCATTAAGCGTTAGCAGCAATCTCCTCATTTCTTTTGGCATTTCCCGCTTCATGTTGAAAACGCTCTTTGTAGAGTCATCGCGAGAATCTATACGCTTGCAAGCAACCCCGTATGCTTCTGGGGCATCCCACCTCATTAGAGTTTCCCAGATGTGATAGTTCGTATAGTACCTATGCTGGTTGTATGGAGGGTCAAGATACATAAGATGTGTGCGTGGTAGCTTACGAGCAAGCTCAAGTGCGTCGCTTTGCTCCGCCGCTCCGAATCCTGAAAGTAGTTCTGGAAGCCTTAATTCGAGATCATTGTGAGCCCTTGGAGCCCATTGCTTTAGAAAAGCCATTTGGACACCCGTTGTCGAATCGACCCGATCTGCTGCCAGCATGAGGCTCGTTAAGAGAATAGGGCGCATCCAGGAGGTAGCGTATTTCTCTTCTATTGCGTCTCTTATCGCATCAACTCGCATGCCATTCTTTGGTTGAAAGTAGCGTGACTTCTCGCAAAAAGTGTGAGTAAAGTATCCTCTCTTTCCTGGAAGGTTTTGGAGATAATTCAACGTGCTCCGAATTTCGTCTAGATCTACCAAATCAGCATTCGTTGTGATGTAACAGTCAGCCATCACCTTGGAGTATGAAGCGAGATCGTTTGCTACGACTGAAATGCCTCGGCGTTTAAATTCCTGTGAGACACGAGTTGTACCACAGAAAAGGTCTACAGCGTCCGTCGCTCCCGACTTAGCGGCTATATCACCCAGCACGGGCACGAGTGTTCGTTTACTCCCCAGGTACTTGATCCCCCGCCACATTCTACTCTGGTAAACAGCCAGT
>WRJP01000180.1 GCA_009778535.1 Propionibacteriaceae bacterium
TGCTAGCTCAAATGACTATTTGGAGGCTGTCTGGGCGGAGTTAGATTTAGCTCGCGCCGTGTTGGGCTCGGCTCCGCTGGTAACTTCTGTCTATTTTGGCGGCGGCACGCCGACATTGCTGTCTGCTGGAGTGCAAGCGGCAATTTTAGACGCGATCAGGCAACGATTCCCTGTAGCCGCCAATGCAGAAATCACTACTGAATCCAATCCGGAATCTGTCACTTCGATGGGTTTGGACATCCTTGCGATGGCAGGGTTCAATCGGATTTCACTCGGTATGCAGTCGGGAGTCCATTTTGTGCTTCAGGTTTTGGAACGCAAACATACCTCTTGGCGCGTTAAAAAAGCGGTGGACAACGCTAGGGCTGCCGGCTTCACGTCAGTGAGCTTGGATTTGATCTATGGAACTCCGAGCGAAACGTTGCGGATGTGGAAAACCTCCATTGAGACTGCGTTGGAGCTGAACCCCGACCACATCAGTGCCTACTCGCTGACCATAGAGCCTGGCACCAAACTGGCAAATCGCGTGGCGTGCGGGGAGCTTTCTGCCAAGGATGCAGACTTTCAAGCCGACTGCTACCAGTTGGCTGATTCGGTTTTGTATACGGCAGGTTTAAGCGCATACGAGATCAGCAATTGGGCAAAAGCTGGACATGAGTGTCAGCACAACATCGGCTATTGGCGTTGCGCAAATTGGTTGGGAATCGGGCCTGGTGCCCATTCACACATCTCAGGGGTGCGTTGGTGGAATGTGAAGCATCCCCAGACTTATCACAAGCTGCTTTCGAGTGGGCAAAGCCCAGCTCAAGAACGAGAGGTGCTTTCCGATAAGCAGCGTCGCATGGAAAAACTGATGCTCGCACTGCGGCTTGCCGATGGACTACCGGTCACAGAACTGACAAGAACTGAAAAACTGCGAATGGAAGAATTTGTGCGGCAGGGTCTAGCAGAACGTTCTGGCTCAAATGTCCGTTTGAGATTATATGGACGATTATTGGCAGATGCCATCATTCGAGAAGTTTTGGACTGACCTGCTCTGGAGGTTTTATCCGGCTAGGCTCCAATAAGACAAACTGGGATCACCTCAAGGGTTTGCCCCCGAATAGGAGACGACGATTGCTGATACCAACTGAGAAAGTCTCGCAGATTCTATTTGATGTGTCAGATAGGGTCATTATGTCGCGGTACGGCAAGCTGGGCAGCAATGAAATCGAAGAAAAGTCTCCTGGCGATCCGGTAACCGTCGCCGACCGAGAAGCTGAAGCTGAAATCGGTGAAGCACTGTCGTCCTATGCGGCAGAGGACTTGGTTGTCGGGGAAGAATCGGTATATGCAGATGCGCGCATCATGGATGCTTTGCCGACGGCCGAACACGCCTGGGTACTTGACCCAATAGATGGCACCAGCAATTTCACTAAGGGCTTGCCGGATTTTGCGGTGATGTTGGCGGAGTTGCGTTATGGCGTGACCGTAAGGAGCTGGATTTACCAACCGGTGTATCAAAAACTGTATGTGGGTGAAGTTGGCGCTGGAGTTGAACTCAACGGGGTGCCGTTAAAACGAAAGGTATCGGATCGAACAGTGCCAGCCGGTGCTATCTACATCCGAGTTCAAGACGAGGAACAGCTTGGCATCCAGGTTCGGCGCTCCTGGGGGTCGGCGGGAATCGACTATCCGAAACTGCTAGAAGCCGAAATTGATTTTCTTTCCTACCGATCTATGTTCCCCTGGGATCATCTTCCAGCCGGTCTGATGATCAACGAGTTGGGCGGCAAGATAGCCAGCGAAGAAGGCATCCCTTATGCTGCGGGCGTTGTTGGCCGCCGCGTGATCTCAGCGATGTCGGACTTCACCTGGAAACGGGTGCGTGACGCGATAGCGCAACGCTGAGAGTCAGTTCCACACGCGTTCGGCTGCGATGGTGCGGCTTCATTTGAGTTCGGCTCCGCCTTGAAATTACACGGAGTCGGTTAGAATGGCTCAAGTCTTGGGCGCTGTCATTGGGGGAGGATGAAGACGCTAGTGGTGCAGAACGCGCGGTTTGCTGTGGCATCACTTTGTCTAGTCCTAGCATTTTCCTTAAGTGCCTGCGCGATGGTGCCGCCTGGTTTTCCGATTCCGGCCATCCCGTCTGCCGCCTCCGAACATTCAGCTACACCAGCGCCAACTACCCCCCAGCCGACTCCTACTCCGACTCCTACTCCGACGCCGACTCCTACTCCGACTCCGATTCGTACGACGATTGTCACTGACATCGCGAATGCAACTGTAGGTATTATCGGCGTCCGCACCAAAACCACATTCACCGTCAAGGCCAGCGGCGAAAAACTAACTTACAAATGGCAACAGCGCCCCACGAAGGATGCTAAGTGGAAAACTATTTCGGAAGCAAAATCTGCTAAATACACTGCCAAGGCCAGCGCTTGGGCGAATGGAACCCAATTTCGGGTGATTGTTACTGGTAAAAACGGTCAAGCAATATCTTCAACGGCGACGCTGCGGGTCTTGAAGCCGACTAATACTCCAGCTCGGGATGCGGAGCAGGCTTTTGGTTTGAGTGGGCTGCGGCAGGGAGTTGACCTTTCCGCCTATCAGTACACGCCAAAGAATATGGTGAACATGGCGGCGATTCGAGCTTGGGCTGGTGCGGGCGGGTTCGCCTTGCTTCGCAATGGCAGCGGTGACCGTCCCAGCAATTACAGTTACACCGATCTCTGTACTGGGAAGACCCAGAAAACAAAGGCTAGGCCAGGCACTGCAGATTGCGGCTATCCGGCGCTCGCTACTGCTGCAACTAACAACGGACTGGCGCTTGGCCATTATTGGTTCA
>WRJP01000181.1 GCA_009778535.1 Propionibacteriaceae bacterium
CACCTCCGTGATGAACTCATCCGACATGGAAATGCTGTTTGAAATGCTTTCCAATTTCTCGCAACCACTATGTTGGATTATGGGTGCGATATTAACTGTGATGATCTACACCGCGATCAGCAAGAATGAGAACCTTAAGGCCTCCAGGATGCTGCAAAGCAACCAGAAAGTATCCATCAACACTGCGACAGTGCAACAGCTTGAAGTAGTTCCGGGCATTGGCCCGGTGATTGCCCAACGCATCGTTGCATTCAGAGCGGCACACCGCGGGTTTTCTTCCTTGGAACAGCTAATAGAAGTCGACGGCATCGGACACAGGAATTTCCCTGCTATCAGCAAATACTTGCAACTGTGAACTAAATAGCTGCTGCCTGGCAGATAGTGACAGACGTGGGTTCCGCATAGCAAAAGCTGACTTGAGTTCGCTTTTGTAACAACTTGTGTTTTCGACTTTTTGACGCGTTGCACCTGCCCAATTCACATACTGAAAGCAGCCCAAACGAAGGTCTGTGTTTGCACTCTCCCTATGAGAGTGCTAAACATGTAGTTAGCACTCTCCCTATGAGAGTGCTACGTCTGGCTAGATGAGATCGTCAGCACTTGCTGGCATCGTCCGTCGCGGGCATCGGCTAAGACATTGACCAAGTACTAACAAACGAAGGATTGCCGAAAGCACATGGCAAAACTGATTGAATTCAATGTCGAGGCACGCCGCGCCCTTGAGCGTGGCATGAATACCCTCGCTGACGCCGTACGCGTAACGTTGGGCCCCAAAGGTCGCAACGTCGTATTAGAAAAGAAATGGGGTTCCCCGACGATCACAAACGATGGCGTTTCCATCGCTAAAGAGATCGAATTGGAAGACCCGTACGAAAAAATCGGCGCAGAACTAGTTAAAGAAGTCGCAAAGAAAACCGACGATGTTGCGGGCGACGGTACTACTACCGCCACTGTCATCGCTCAGGCGATGGTGCGTGAAGGTCTGCGCAACGTAACCGCAGGCGCTAACCCGATCAGCCTCAAAAAAGGCATCGAGAAGGCAGTAGCTGCGGTTGTGGATGAACTCTCCAAGCAAGCAATCGAGGTCGAAACCAAGGAACAAATCGCCGCAACTGCGTCTATTTCCGCTGGCGACCCCGCTGTAGGCGAGATCATCGCAGAGGCGATGGACAAAGTTGGCAAAGAAGGTGTGATTACCGTTGACGAGTCAAATACTTTTGGCTTGGAATTGGAACTCACCGAAGGAATGCGGTTCGACAAAGGCTACATTTCGCACTATTTCATCACTGATTTAGAGCGGATGGAAACTGTCCTTGACGAGCCATACATTTTGATCGCCAACTCAAAGATTTCTTCTTTGAAGGACCTGTTGCCGGTCTTAGAGCGCGTGATTCAAGCTGGGAAACCGCTCCTGGTTATCGCTGAAGACGTAGAAGGCGAAGCCCTAGCTGGTCTGATCGTCAACAAGATCAAGGGGACGTTCAAGTCCGTGGCCGTCAAGGCTCCCGGTTTCGGCGACCGCCGCAAGGCCATGCTCGCTGATATTGCCATCCTCACCGGTGGTCAGGTTATCTCCGAGGAGGTTGGCCTCAAGCTCGACCAGGTAACTGTTGAGTTGCTTGGCAAAGCGCGTTCGGTACGGGTTACCAAGGATGAATGCACAATCATCGATGGCGCGGGCGAAGCAGATGAGATCGCAGGTCGTGTCGCGCAGATTCGCAAAGAGATCGAAGCTACCGACTCCGATTACGACCGCGAGAAGCTGCAAGAGCGTTTGGCTAAGTTAGCTGGCGGCGTTGCAGTCATCAAGGTCGGTGCCGCTACTGAAGTAGAGCTGAAGGAACGCAAGCATCGCATTGAAGATGCAGTGCGCAACGCAAAGGCCGCCATAGAAGAAGGTATCGTCGCTGGCGGCGGTATCGCACTGCTTCAGGCTGCTGCGAATGCAAAGCTGGATGGCTTGACCGGCGACGAAGCTACCGGTGCTGCCATTGTGATTGCGTCTTGCCAGGCTCCGCTGAAGCAGATCGCCGTCAACGCTGGCTATGAAGGCGGCGTCGTCGTGGAGAAGGTGTCCGGATTACCTACGACCCATGGTCTGAACGCCGCAACTGGCGAGTATGTCGACATGATCAAGTCGCAGATCATTGATCCTGCTAAGGTCACTCGTTCGGCGTTGCAGAACGCAGCCTCAATCGCGGGGTTGTTCCTCACTACCGAAGCCGTCATCGCAGACAAGCCGGAGAAAGCTCCTCCGATGCCTCCAGGCGCTGATGGAATGGGTGGAATGGACTTCTAAACCAAAAAACAAAGTCCGGGGATGGGTGATTCATCCCCGGACTTTCGTTTTACGCGATTCCGTCCGCTGGTTGATGGTGGCCTGCGAAAATGTAACAAAACCTATGGAAACCACATGTTTAGCCGACGGAAACCATGTATTTAGACACATACGGCTAGGCTTATAGGCATATGAAGATAGCAAAATGGCTTCGGCGAGCGTTCGCGATAGGTGCGTGCGCCGTGGTGCTCGTCAGTTTTTCGACGGCGCAGAGCACGCAAACTCCGGCAGTAACTTCTACTGTGCCTGCTGCAACGCCGACGCAATCACAGCCAACCCCTGATATGCCAGTGGTACCGACTCCGACACCAACACCAAGTGTTTCGCAAACCCCGATTCCCACGCCTACCCCTACGCCGACCCCAACAGTAGCTGCGGTACCAACGGACTCCCGTAAAGGTGCCGAATTAGACGTTCCGT
>WRJP01000182.1 GCA_009778535.1 Propionibacteriaceae bacterium
TACCGATTCCCAAGGATAAATGAGGGTATTTACGCGCATGTCTCAGTACCGCTTGAGCTACATCTTCGGCCTCGATCTCGTTTCGTGCTGTCTTGCCTCGTTCGTAACCGCCTTCTTTAATTCGGTGAAACACCAATCCAGAGTCACTATCGCCCGCCTTGGTAAAAACCGAAGGTGGAAGCATTAGCTGGTTTTTGTAAAAATTGCGGTTTGAAGTGGCGATCAAAGAAGGGTGTTCACTCCTATAATGCCATCGCAACATCCTTTCCGGAAATCGCGAGCAGAGATTCAATATGCTTTCAATATCTCTAACGGCTGCCGCGCGAACGCCATCTATTCCTTCATCGTCATCAAAATCATCGTCGTCGCCCACCATGCGGCTGAAGAAACTTGTAGGAGGAAGCTGTTTGTCATCTCCGACCACCACGAGTTGTTTACACCGCGCAATTGCACCGATGGCATCCTCCGGGCGAACCTGACTGGCTTCATCGATGATACAGAGATCGAATTCCAATCTACCGGGAGGCAGATATTGAGCAACAGAAAGAGGGCTCATCAAAAGTACAGGCTTGAAACGCTGAATGGCGTTGCCTGCTTCCTCTACCAGCTTGCGAACAGGCTTCAGCTTACGCGCCTTCTTGGTTTCGTCCACAAGGATACCGACCTCGCCGGCCTTGCCTGTGGGGCGTTGGTCGATATGCGCTCGTCGAACCTCATCAGAGGCTATATCGATGCGGTCGCGATCAGCTTTCCTAAACTGAGCCACGTAACTTGAAAGCTGATCACCCAGCGTTTGTTCGATCTCAGGTACATTTCGTTTTGTGTGGTTCCACATGGCTTCATTGGCAGCCATCAGGAATGTGTTAGGAAGCTGCGCAGCGCCAACCCTCCCGTCAAAGACCCGCTCAGCTAACGGTTGGCACCCGACAGATTCCAACCAACGTAAATCTTCACGGATAGGCGGCCATTCGGTAATTCGTGTAAATTGTTCCTGCCAAAGTACGGCAGTATCGTTTAGACTTACAGCAGAAAGGTTCTCAAAGTCTGCACCTGGAAGGGCGATGCTATTATCCAACCCAAACTGCTGCTGAACGGCTTCCAAGGCAAATTTCGTCTTTTGAAGCAATGTACTGAGTGTAGAAGATCGCTCCGATGCCACATTGGCTACTTGCAAAATCTCACATGAACGAAGCTTGATCGCTGGCTCGAACACTCTGGCGCCATCGATCCAAGCGAGTATCGCCCGTATTCGATTCCAGTCAGTGTTAATTCCCAACCACAGTTCACCAAGAATCTCTTGTTCGTAGTGCCGAGACTCAATTCGACGTTCAATATTACGGCACTCAGTCAATGCGTCAATCAGCGTCGAACGTTCATTGGGAGAGGATGGCCAGAGTCCGGAACGATCCGATAGCGAGAATATTTGTTCGTTCCGAAGTTGAAACTGAGGTTCGAATTCAACTGCTGTTTTGATCCAATTAAGGGCAGCGTCCAATCGTTCCCAATCAGTTTTTGCTTCGTGCCAGTGCATGCCAAAAATGCTTGTCAAATGTTGTAGAGACAAGGACTTGTCTGAGTTTCTTCTTTCTTCTACCAATCGGTCTAGGAGAATCAGACGAGCGTCGTATGATTTGGGTAAAGCGCCTCGGCAGATCCCACGTAGCTTGGCTATTTCAGAGCGGTATGATTTTGAAAGCCACCGGAACAGCGACTTGCCTTGTGCGGCTACACATTTTCTAGTTTCGAGCCAATCTGTATCGAACGCCTCGGGTATAATTTCATTTTTTAGATCATAACGTAATTCATACTTTCGGCGCGTGACTTTGAGGAGAAGTGCAAGTTCCGTTCTATGTTCGGCAACCTTTTGGTCTGTTAACAACTTACAAGCATCCTTCGGCCGCTCCATTAGATGAACCCATGCTTCTCCTAACTTACTGGCCGGCGTTTCCGGGGATATGCGATCGAACAACTCGCGGTGGGGTTCGACCAGATGACGTAGTTCTGCAAAACGCTCACCGTCATTGATTAAAGCGGCGATTTCGCCGGAATGATCGGAAATCTCGTCGGATGCTAACCAGAGATCAAGTCCAGGCGGACGACCGGCCAGATGATCAAGAGAGGAACAACAGAGGCATAGTTCGCGGGTTAGCCGCTCCGGTTGAAGCTGGAGCAGACATTCAATTTTGTCAGCGAGATGCTTCAGTGTGGCGGCAGATTTTGCAAACTCATCTGTGTATGGGCGCAGGCGATCCTGATCCAGAAGACTGGGCGTTTCTATAGAAGCACCGCGCCATGGGTGGGTTGCTGGAACTCCAGCTACGTTGAGGCGGCCTGCAAATTCGTTGACTCGGTTCGAGTAGGTTTCTACCAACTTAGCAGTCCATTTTTCTGCCACTGGCATAAAAAAATCCGGTGTTGGTGTCCTACGACGCTTAATCAAAGCTAATGCACCCATCAACTCAAACGGCGTTCGTTCATTCTGCCCATGTTTATGCAATCGGTCACTATGGGCACGTAGAGCATTCTGAAGATTTTCCAAATCCGAGAAAGCTTTCACCGGCCAAGCAGGTGGCGTTGCCGCTGTCATTCCCTGCTTGATTTGCTCCAAAACTTGTGTCTTAGCCGCTTTGCGACTGTGTAGTTCAAGGCAAATAGCTCCCAACCGTGACTTGACCAAGCGCGAATGAACGACATTCAGAGCAGCCATCTTCTCAGCGATGAACAGAACTCTCTTGCCGCGTTTT
>WRJP01000183.1 GCA_009778535.1 Propionibacteriaceae bacterium
AAACTGCCGGGCCAAGCCGAGATTGGCTCAATTTCGTAAAGAGTCCCAGGACGCGCTCGAAGATTCGGCAATATTTCCAGCGGGAGCGCCGCGAAGAGTCGATTGAAGCTGGTAAGGATTTGTTGGCTAAGCAACTTAGGCGTGAGTCGCTGCCAGCTAGGAGACTTCTGACCGCAGAAACCATGGCGGGACTGGCTGTGGATTTCAAGTTGGCTGATGTGAACGCGCTCTATGCAGCAATCGGAGAAGGTAATATCTCGCCGCAAACTGTGGTGCAGCGAATTCTTGCCGAACAGGGCGGCGTTGAGGGAGTCACCGAGTTATCGAGCGACTCAGTTCCAGTTATCGGTCACACCAGGCGCGGTCGGACATCTTCGGCTGAAGCTGGGGTAGAGGTACAGGGTGATTCGACTGTTTGGGTGAAGCTAGCCAAATGCTGTATGCCAGTTCCTGGCGATAATATTCTTGGATTTGTTACCAGGGAGAGCGGAGTCTCGGTTCATAGAACTGACTGCACGAACGTAGCTGGCTTGCGCAACAGGCCAGAGCGTCTAGTTGAAGTCGCCTGGTCATTAACCGCATCAAGTACCTTCCAAGTCGCTTTGCACGTTGAGGGATTAGATCGTGCCGGGGCGATGACGGACGTAACGAAAGTCTTTTCCGATATGAAGATTTCGTTGCTTTCAGTAACTATGACCACTGCCAAAGACCGCACCTTCAGAATTAGACTTACTTTTGAGACCACTGACCCGAAACATCTGGCGCATGTCATCCAAGCCATCCGCCGCGTCTCTGGCATTTATGACGTCTATCGGCTGAATGCCTGAGGTTTCGATACACCGGACGTTGTCCGGCACTCAACCACCGGGTTTCGACATACAGGATTTAATGCTGGGTGCTGCCGACCCGGTGGTTGAGTGCAAACCGTAGGTTTGTGTATCGAAACCAGGGTCGGTGTATCGAAACCACTCAACCACCGGGTTTCGATACGATCTCCGGCCTACTCAACCACCGGGGCTCTTGACGGCCAGAATAGGTTCAGCAGGGGTTGTGGCGGCCTTTTTGTGGGCATTGGCGACCATCAGCTTGATTCGGTTGAGTTGGTTCACTTCGCTGGCACCTGGGTCGTAGTCGATGGAGACCACATTGGCGGCAGGGTACAGCTTGCGCAATGCGCGGAACATGCCACGTCCTATGATGTGATTTGGTAGGCACGCAAAAGGCTGGGCGCAAATGATATTTGAGGCACCCTGTTCTATCAAGTCAATCATTTCTGCTGTCAAAAGCCAGCCTTCACCGGCTTGAGTGCCCAGCGAAATCACCTGTTGGGCTTTTTCTGCAAGGTGCTCCAAACGGGTCGGCGGATTGAACTTGCCATTTGAGGAAGCTAAAGCGTGCTCTGCCGGTTTTACATATTGATCTATGAGCCAAAGGCCAAGTTTCTTCCCATGACGGGCGTTTTTGCCGATCCCCAAATTTTCCCAGCGCCAATCGCCGGTATACAACGCCTGGGTAAAGAAGTCGAGCATCCCCGGAACTACCGCCTCACAGCCTTCTTCTTCGATCACGCCAACCGCATGATTATTCGCATCAGGATGGTATTTCACCAAAATCTCGCCAACGATACCTACTCGAGGTTTACGCGGAATGTGTAGTAACTCTAAGTGATCGAACTCGCTAACCAGGGACTGCAACAGCTTCGCATAGCCAACTTTGCGTCCAAGAGTGGGGGAGTACCCCTTGCCTAGCCATTGCGTGCAGATTTCGTCCCAGCGGAAATACAACGCTTGCGCCGAACCTGGAATGGTCTCATATGGACGAACCCGCAACAAGACATTCATCAGCACATCGCCGAGCACCAAAGCCTGTAGCATCCGGTGTACCAGGGCGGGGGAGAGGGAGAAGCCCGGATTGTTCTCCAAACCTTGAGCACTGATCGCTAATACCGGCACTTGTCCAAATCCGGCATCGGCCAACCCCTTGCGCAGCAAGCCCACATAGTTGCTGGCGCGGCACATACCGCCAGTCTGTGTGATCGCTACCGACGAGTTGTTGGGGTCGGCATCACCGGAAATGAAGTTGTTTATCAACTGTCCGATAACCATGATCGCTGGATAGCAGGCGTCGTTGTGTACATATTTCAGCCCGATTTCGACATCGGCTGGTGTGGTTCTCTCCAAAACTTTTACCCGATAACCCAACCGGTTTAAAACTGGTGCGAACAGCCGGAAATGAATCGGAGACATTTGCGGAGCGAATACGGTATGGGATTGTTTTGCTTCCTTGGTGAATTTCGGATAGCTGCGTTTCGGGTCTTGGGAATAGGTTTCAATCTCACAACTGTTCTGACGTTCGTTGGTTGCAGCTTTGAGGGAACGCAATCTGATACGAGCCGCACCCAAATTTGAAATTTCGTCGATCTTCAACAAGGTGTAGGTGTCGCTAGCAGCATCCAAGATTTCCTGAACTTGATCGGTAGTGATCGCATCAACTCCACAGCCAAATGAATTCAACTGCACCAAACTCAAACGCGGCAGCCGAGCGACAACATTTGCCGCCTCGTACAACCTGGTGTGATACGCCCACTGGTCTCGCACCCGCAGCGGTCGGGTCAAGCTCGGTTCGTCAATTATCGAATCTTCGGTAAAGACTGCCATCCCCAGCCCGGTTATCAGCTCTGGAATGCCATGATTTATTTCTGGGTCTAGGTGGTATGGGCGGCCTGCCAAGACGAT
>WRJP01000184.1 GCA_009778535.1 Propionibacteriaceae bacterium
AAAGCCGACACCACGTCCTAAGCAGTAACGTTTGCAGCAACGGTAAAACTAGAGCAGCCCAGCTCCTGGGATTGCGTCAAGCAACATGCGGGTATATTCGGTCTTTGGGGAGGAAAAGACGTTGTCAACGCTCTCGGCTTCCACGACTTTGCCTTGTTCCATAACGACGACATGGTCGGCGATGACTCGCACCACCGCTAGATCGTGAGTGATGAACAAATAGGTGAGGCCGAGTTCTGCCTGTAGGTCGTTGAGTAATTCCAAGACCTGCGCCTGCACTAGAACGTCAAGGGCTGAGACTGCCTCGTCCAGGACTACGATGTCAGGTTTCAAAGCCAGCGCCCTGGCGATTGCCACCCGCTGCCGCTGCCCGCCAGAGAGTTCGTTCTGGTAGCGAGTAAGCACACTGGTTGGAAGTGCAACTTGATCTAGTACCTCGCGGACACGGGCGCGCCTAGCAGCCTTATCGCCGATTTTGTGAATCCGTAGCGGTTCAGAGATGGTGCTCCCCACATTGCGCATTGGGTCGAGTGAACCGTAGGGATCCTGAAAAACTGGCTGCATCCGCCGCCGTAGTGCGAGCAGCGCGGTTCCTTTCAGCGTCGAAATGTCGTTACCGTCGATCAAGATTTTTCCCGAGGTGATCGGGGTTAACTTCAGCAGTAATTTCGCCGCTGTTGATTTACCCGAACCCGATTCGCCGACTAACGCGGTAGTAGTGCCTTTGGTGACCTGGAACGAAACGTTGTCAACAGCGGTGAGTGGAATCTTCTTCGGAGTGCCTGTGCGAATTTGGAAGATCTTGGTAACTTCGGAAAACTCGATCACCGGCGTGCTTTCGGGCTGCGTATCCGCAACCGGTTCGGCGGCGCGCAGCTGCGTATGAGCAGAGCGCATCCGTGCCGACGAAAGACTGGGTGCGGCCGCCATCAATCGCTGAGTGTACGGATGTTGCGGATTGCGGAGCACCTCCAACGATGGTCCTGACTCGACGATCTTGCCGCGATGCATCACGATCAGGTGCTCAGTACGCTCGGCAGCCAGTCCCAGATCATGGGTAATGAAGACCACTGCCGTGCCGCGATCAGTCGTGAGTGTGTCTAAGTGATCAAGTACCCGCTTTTGCACGGTTACGTCCAGCGCTGAGGTCGGCTCATCCGCCAGCAGCAGGCTGGGATTGGCGGCAAGACTGATTCCGATAAGGACACGCTGGCGCATCCCGCCAGAAAACTCATGCGGAAACTGCTTCACTCGACCAGCAGCATCCGAAAGCCCCGCCTCTTTAAGTACTTGGATAGTACGACGTTTAACCGCCGCACGTGACTTAGCTAACCCATTGGCTCGGATGGTTTCGTCGACTTGGAATCCGATGTTCCAAACGTGGTTCAGCGAGTTCATCGGGTCTTGGGGAACCATGCCGATCTTCTTGCCTCGGATTTCCTCAATCTGGCGGCGTTTCAACGTAGTCAATTCGACACCCTCGAAGGTGATCGAACCAGCAGTGATAATGCCATTTTCAGGTAGGAGTCGGTTTATCGCCATGGCTGTGGTCGATTTTCCGGAGCCGGACTCACCCACTATGGCGATTGTTTCGCCAGGGTAGACATCGAAACTTACTCCACGTACCGCTGGCACAAAGCCGTCAGCGGTACGGAATGCTACCTGCAAGTCGCGTACTGACAGTAACGGGGTGGTTGATTTAGTAGCTACGGCTGGCGAGGCAGATGATTCGTTCACCTAGTTGCCCTCGCTTTCGGATCGAGTGCTTCACGCACCGTCTCGCCTAACATGATGAAGGCGAGCACCGTAACTGACAGTGCAATTGAGGGATAGATCAGCGGCATCGGGTTTTCCCGCAGGTTGTATTGCGCCTGCGAGATGTCATTTCCCCAAGACATGATATCGCTCGTAGGTAGCCCGACACCCAAGAATGAAAGCGTAGCTTCGGCTGTGATTGCGGCGGCCAAGCCGACTGTAGAGAGCACAATCACCGGAGTGACTGAATTCGGCAAAATGTGTGTAATCATCGTCTTTAACCGCGAAGCTCCTAAGGCCTCAGAGGCTAAGACATACTCCATGCGTTTCACCCGCAGGATTTCCGCACGCAGGATTCTAGCAGTGGCGGGCCAGACGAAGAATCCGATAGCCAGCGAGATTACAAATACGTTCCGATGTGCCAAGAACATTGACATCACCACCACTGCGGCCAAGACGTAAGGGATGGCGAAGAAAATATCGCCCAGACGCATCAGCACGGAGTCAATCCAGCCCCCAAAATAACCGGCAAAGCTCCCAATCACAACCCCAATGAATACCACCAGTGCGGTCACTATCAAACCAACTGAAAGCGAAGTGGAGGTGCCGTGTACGATCCGAGCCAAGATATCACAGCCCTGCATGGTGAAGCCCAGCGGATGCCCCGGTTCAGGCAGCGCGTTGGACTTCGACAAGGCACAGCCGTCATTTGGTGGAACTTGAGTTATTACAGTTGGAAATAACGCCGTAAAAACTATCACGACAATGATGGCCATTGAGATCCAGAACATCCAATTTCGGCGTAGATCGCGCCAGGCGTCCAACCACAAGTTGGTTTTTCTTTCGCTGACAGCGACGGCATCAACGGCACCCAAGCCGCCTTCGTCAACCTCTGCTACAAAGTGCGGTGGAATACGGACAGGGTTAACTCTCGACATAGCGAATCCTTGGGTCGAGCACGCCATA
>WRJP01000185.1 GCA_009778535.1 Propionibacteriaceae bacterium
GACTGCATGGCACGGGTTAAGGTCAGGATCAAAGAGATTTTTGAAGCGATCAAGATGATCAGGCAGTGTGCCGAGATCATGCCCCAAGACGGCCCTATCGACATCAGGCTAAAGGGTCGCCCCAATGGAGAGTCGTTCATGCGGCTGGAGCAACCGCGCGGCGAAGTTATCTACTATGCGAAGGGTAACGGCACCAAATTCTTAGAGCGGATGCGGGTCAGAACACCGACCTTTGCGAATTTGCCGATCCTGTTGGAAATGCTCAAGGGCGTGGAACTGGCCGATGTGCCAGTCTTGGTGTTGACGATTGATCCTTGCATCAGTTGTACGGAGAGATAGAGGACGCTGCTATGGCCTTTTTACCAATGGGGAAAACGATTCTTGGAAGTCTTTTCAAGAAAGAGTCCACTGTGGCATACCCCTTTGCTCCGCTGCCGAAAGACCCGCTGGTGCGCGGGCACGTCGGGTTTGAAATAGACACCTGTATCTTTTGTGGCATCTGCCAAAACAAATGCCCCACCGGCGCAATTACCGTTGATAAAGAGTCGCAACGCTGGGAGATCGCGCGCTTTCAATGTATTCTGTGCGGCGAATGCGTCAGTTCTTGCCCGAAAGATTGCCTGCAAATGCATCCGACGCTTACCCCAAGTTCGGATGAGCGCACCACCGACGTAGTTACGCTCAATGCATGAGTACCCGATTACTTGCTCAATCATCGAAACTGCGCTTGAACATGCTGGGAATGCACGGGTAACAAAGATCGCGCTGGTGATAGGTGAGGCGTCAGGTATCGACGGCGAGTCGATACAAATCTATTTCGAGGCACTATCGGAAGGCACACCCTGCGAAGGTGCTGTGCTAGAGATTGAGTCCGTGTCACCCATGCTGCGCTGCGTTTCCTGCGGCGCACTATTTGAGCGCAAACCCTTTTCGTTCGACTGTGACTGCGGCGGCATCGGCGCACCCACTGAAATCGGCAAAGAAATGCACATCCAACACATCGAAGTTGAATCGCCTTAACAGTCAATCAGACCTACACCCGCTGCGTTCATGAATCTGAGCGAACTGACCTAACAGTCAAGATTGATTCAAGCCCACGGTAATCATCGGAATTAGCGGTGTAAAGCGTTAGGTGATTAGCGACCGCAGTAGCAGCGATCATGAGATCCATTCGTCTTGGCCTGGGCTGGCGACCCGCTGCCAGCACGAGGGCAGCAAGCTCGCCGAAACGATCAGCAGCCGCTGCATCAAAAGGCAGGGGTTGAATCCAAGCTTTCGTTGCGGCGAATACCTGCGAACGAACTGCGGCTTCTACAGCAGACTTGGCGAGCGCCACACCGAAACTCAGTTCAGCCATGGTTACCGCGCTGATATAAGCGGTATCGGGAAGACTGTTCACGTCATACCGGTTGAGGTCGATGATGACGCAAGTATCGAGCAGCCCTTCAGATGAGGGCATCGTCATCTCCAAAGAAACTATCCAGGTCGCTTAGTAGCTGGTGATAGTCAAGGTGAGGGACGTTAGCAAATGCATTGAGTAAATCACTCGACCTAACTCCTTGCTTTGGCCCGCGCAGCGGCAATAGCTCACCTACTGGATGGCCGTCGCGTGTCACGGTAAAGCACTGCCCGGCTTGGAGCGAATCCATGATCGCGGCAGACTGATTTCGCAACTCTCGTTGGCTAATCGTACGCGAGCCTTCAATGGTCGATCTCATACAACTAGTGTAGCACATAGTGCTACACATTATACGCTTCGGGGTAGGATCGACGGACTTAAGCAGGAATTACAAAACCTCTGGTTCAAAAGAACCAGAGGTTTTGTTTAAATGTCCGGCGACGACCTACTCTCCCACACGCTCCCGCATGCAGTACCATCGGCGCTGAAGGACTTAACTTCCAGGTTCGGAATGGAGCTGGGTATTTCCCCTTCGCCATGGTCACCGAAACTCTATTGAGTTGTATCAGATTCAGTCACTTGAACCGAAACCCGACCGTTGCTCAAGAACCTCACAGTGGACGCGTAGCACCTTTGTAGAAAACAAGCCCTCGGCCTATTAGTATCGGTCAGCTCCATGCATTACTGCACTTCCACGTCCGACCTATCAACCCGGTGGTCTTCCGGGGGCCTTACCAGATTATCTCTGTGGGAACCCTTATCTTGAGACGTGCTTCCCGCTTAGATGCTTTCAGCGGTTATCACTTCCAAACGTAGCCAACCAGCCGTGCTCTTGGCAGAACAACTGGCACACCAGAGGTTTGTCCGTCCCGGTCCTCTCGTACTAAGGACAGCCTCTCTCAAGATTCCTACGCGCGCAGCGGATAGGGACCGAACTGTCTCACGACGTTCTAAACCCAGCTCGCGTGCCGCTTTAATGGGCGAACAGCCCAACCCTTGGGACCGACTCCAGCCCCAGGATGCGACGAGCCGACATCGAGGTGCCAAACCATGCCGTCGCTATGGACGCTCGGGCAAGATCAGCCTGTTATCCCCGGGGTACCTTTTATCCGTTGAGTTACGGCGCTTCCACTCGCCACCGTAAGATCACTAATCCCTACTTTCGTACCTGCTTGAGCCGTCGCTCTCACAGTCAAGCTCCCTTGTGCATTTACACTCGACACCTGATTGCCAACCAGGCTGAGGGAACCTTTGGGCGCCTCCGTTACCTTTTGGGAGGCGACCGCCCCAGTCAAACTACCCATCAGGCACTG
>WRJP01000186.1 GCA_009778535.1 Propionibacteriaceae bacterium
CAGGCTTGCAGGGTGCGGGGAGAGGTCGGCTCGCTGTCTTTAGCTAAGAAAACAACAGTTAGCCCGCCCCAGGTGGCTTGCAGCGAGTAGGGCGTTTTTTCAGTGAAGTAGCAGAAAGGATCTTCAAAAATGTCGGTTGGCTCCCCAAGTTCAGCCCGTAGCCAACTCATGACTTCGGTTTCGCCAGCCTCGAATTTGAAATTCCCTAAGTGGTTGCCGCCTAGCAAAATCTGGCCGTTTGTCGTAGGGATTGGTGTTGGAGTCGTGGTTTCAACGGGAGTTTCTGGCGCAGTTTCGACGGGAGTCGGTGTGGGTGTGAAAGTCGGGGATGTCGAACTCGTGGGAGTAGGTACTAGTGTTGGTGTGGCCAGAACCCCTGGCGGTTGCACTGCGCAAGCAGACAACAACCCCGCCGCTGCAACTCCTGCCAAAACTCGTAGTTTCATAACCCTCAACTTCCCCGCACACCGCCTGAGCGCAGCTATATCGATATTAGTGCGACTCGAAGCGCTATGAGTGCGACACAAAGCAAAGCGATACCAACCAGCCCTATGAGTTGGTATCGTTCTCGTTTCAGCTTTGGTGCAAAAATGATTACAGCCGCAGCGGCAGCGCCGCCGACGAGTCCGCCGATATGACCTTCCCAAGAGATTGACATGCCGACAAACGGCCCTAAGAAGGTAAATACCAGATTCGCGCTCAGCCAGATGAGCACTGTGCGAACATTGCCACGCAATCTCCAAGCAACTAACAAGAACGCGGCAAGCAATCCAAAGATTCCTCCCGATGCTCCAAGACCGTCGGTCTGGGGATGCATGAACCATAGCGCCAGTGTCGATCCTGAAAGAATGGAAAGTAGATAAATAGCCAACAGCCGTCCGCGTCCCAGTACCCGTTCCAAACTCGGAGCTATGAACCACAGGGCGAGCATGTTGAACCCCAAGTGCATCAGATCAGCATGAGCAAACCCGCTGGTCAGTAGCTGCCAGAATCCCCCAGTCGCAACGCCTATACTCCAAAACGCATCGGGGATGCCAGCGCATTCGGGTTGGCCAGCCCCCGGATACCACATGTCCTCGCCAGCCATGCAGCGCCCGTACGGTGTGAGCGAAAGCAGCGTAGTGATTTGACGGTTCAACTGCCCCAAACCCCACACCAGAACGTTAATAACAATCAGCACTACCGCTGTTTGGGAAGGGTTCTTAGCTCGGATGCCGCCGTACGGACCTTGATTTTGCCTGGTCGTGCGCATCCCATCGCCAACGCAGTCTGGGCATTGAAAACCTACCGCCGCTGGAATCATGCATTTAGGACAGATTGGGCGCAGGCAGCGCTGACACTTTATTCCGGTTACAACTCCCAGATGGCGAAAACAGCTCGGCAGATAGTCGGGTTGGGTCATTTTTTAGAGTCTACTCACTGGTTCTCGAACCTGGCTAAGTGTAGCTGAACTAGACCGGATTCGCGCAGCAAGCAGGTACAAAGTGTGTGTCTTGGGCGATGTGATTTTCCAGAATTGCTTCACATATTGGTTTTCTTGACCATAATTGGTTCATGGCGAGCCTGATTGCGGATACCCCGAAAGTGACCATCCGACGAATCACGGTGTCCTCATTGGATAACAACATCTACCTGCTCACCTCAAAAACTTCTGGTCAGCAGATTTTGATTGACGCTGCAGCAGATGTAGATGCAATACGCCGTTTGATTTCCGAAGCAGCTCTCGATACCGGCTCCCGTCCAAAACTTGCGTTAATCGTCACGACCCACAGCCACCGAGATCATCTTGGGGCACTGGCGACCATCGCTGGAACTGGCACCATCTTGACTGCATGTGGTGCGGCCGATGCTGATTCAATCAGCGAATACACCGGTGTCAAGGCTGACCGGCGGCTCAATCACGGCGACATCGTTGGAGTTGAGGGGATTTGGCTCACCACCATCGGTCTGCGCGGTCACACCCCTGGTTCAATAGCCTTGGCCTACGCTGAAGCCGGACAATCAGTGCGAATCTTTTCCGGCGATTCGCTATTCCCGGGCGGATTAGGCAACACCGATCACGATCTGGAACGCTTCAATAGCCTTTTCGCAGATGTGGTTGAGCGTATCTTTGATTCGTACACCGATGACACTATTGTGCTGCCAGGACATGGTGGACATACCGCGATTGGTACTGAAAGACCAAGGCTTGCACAGTGGAAAGCCAGAGGTTGGTGACTATTTTTCAACACGCTACTGACATGTATTAATCTGGAAAAAATAAGTTCCTCGATTTTTATTGCGAAGTCAGCAGCTTTTCGTCGCTTATTTGGAGTTACTTGTTAGGTAACAATAACTCGATTCGGATTTGAACACAGCACTGAAGCCCAGTTCGTGACATCACTGCGTTGGCGCAGTAGCTGCCGACGTTCCCGCTCCGTCATGCCGCCCCAGACTCCAAACTTAATGTGATTGTCTAGCGCCTCGGCTAAGCACTGATTGCGAACTAGGCATCCGTAGCAAATTACGCGCGCTTTTTTTTGCTCGGCGCTGTCGGCAAAAAGGTCGTCGTGTGATCCGCGACACTTTGCCTGCATTGTCCAATCTTCAACTTGTGATGTAGACATGCTACATATTCTCCGTGTTCTGAAAAATCCTGTGCGCAAAAAATACTAGTGCATTCTGAAAAAAACCGCGAACTCGTTAAAAACAATAGTTCCGAACCAT
>WRJP01000187.1 GCA_009778535.1 Propionibacteriaceae bacterium
CGCAGTTGAAACTGGTCAAATATCGGCAGTAAATCTGTTGCTGGCACCCGACTAGTTTTAGCCCAAAAAGAAGCGAATATCGATGAAAGTTGAGCTGCAATGCCCATAGCTAGTCCCGAAAAATACGCCGAAATGCTCGCTGCCGCCAAGGCTGGTTCGTTTGCCTTTCCGGCGATCAACATCACATCTTCGCAAACCTTGAATGCTGCAATGGCTGGTTTCGCTGAAGCTGGTTCCGACGGCATCGTGCAGGTGAGCACTGGCGGCGCGGAATACGCCTCGGGTCCGACCATAAAGCATATGGTGACCGGCGCGGTCGCATTGGCTGAGTATGCACACATAATCGCTAAAAACTACCCGGTGAACATCGCCGTTCACACAGATCATTGCCCAAAGGACAAACTGGACGGTTTTGTACGTCCGTTGCTGGCCATCTCCAAAGAACGTGTTGATCGCGGGTTGGAACCACTGTTCCAATCTCACATGTGGGATGGTTCGGCGGTGCCAATGGAAGAAAACTTGCAGATCGCTGACGAGTTGCTGGCGTTGACCGCATACAACCATCAAATCCTTGAGATTGAAGTCGGGGTTGTCGGGGGTGAAGAGGATGGTGTCGTAGCGCAGATCAACGAAAAGCTATACACGACGGTAGCTGACGGTTTGCGAACTATTGAAGTGCTGGGTCTGGGCGAGAAAGGCCGCTACATCACTGCATTGACTTTCGGAAATGTGCATGGCGTTTACAAGCCTGGTGCCGTCAAGTTACGTCCGGAAGTACTCAAAGAAATCCAAGATGCTGTTGGCGAAAAGTATGGCAAATCTCGCCCCTTCGATCTGGTCTTCCACGGCGGTTCCGGTTCAAGCTCGCAGGAGATTTCTGACGCTGTCGATTACGGCGTCATCAAAATGAATATCGACACCGACACGCAATACGCATTCACCCGTCCGGTGGTAGAGCACATGCTAGTGAACTACAGCGGAGTGTTGAAGATCGACGGCGAAGTCGGAGACAAGAAGAAGTACGACCCACGCGCTTGGGGCAAGTCAGCAGAAGCAAATATGGCACAGCGGATTGTCGCGGCATGCCAGGAATTGCGTTCAGTCGGCAAGACCATCAAGTAGCTGTTTGCTGGGTTTGTGAGGGCTGCATAGGTGAATCAGCGTCGAACTGATGCGGCTCGGCTGGCAGAGTTGGCCGCGAGTTCACAACGAGCCGAATCGGCGGCTGCCCAAGGGTTGATAGCTGACTTCGTAGCAGAACTTAAGGCACGCCAGGTAGCTCCAACGCCGTTGCGTGCCCATACGTTGACGGGCAGGTCGGTGAAAACTGACCGCCTGGGTTGGTATCTGAATATGGCAAAATCCGTCGCAATCGGTGAAGATGGCAGCTACTATCTGCTGATAGTGCCAGCTACTTGGCGTACACGATTCTTTGGAGCCGCGATCCAACCCTCCGCTCCGCCGCTGATTGTCGGTCGCGGCGGCAGAGACGGCGAAGGAGGAGAACTGCGCGTCCTCTTGGCCGCAGCTTTAGAAGCCTACGCTCCCAACCCGCCGCACGCCACACAACCGGACACGGGGACGGTCTGATTTCGTTACATAGGGTCGGCAGCAACCTGCGTTCTCGGTTTCGATACACCGACGCTAACGTCGGCACTCAACCTGCTTCGCATTTCGATACCCAAGTCTGCGACTTGCACTCAATCACCGGGCTTGGGGGTGCTTGTCGATTGAGTGGAGCCCTAGGCTCCGTATCGAAATCAAAAGTAAACGGGGCGACTCGTGTAGTCACGATCTCTCCGAAATCTGCTTTCGCCAGCTACCCCAATCGGCGCGGGCAGCGTCAAGCCAGGTAAGATCAGCTTCTTCTGGGGCATCAGGGGCTGAAAGACTCAACGGAATTGCCCTATTGCGGACGGTTTGGACGGCAAGCATGCGCACTACTGTTGGCGCATCAAGACCAACCGAGGCAGCTATAGCGGCGAACTTGTCCTTCAGCTCTGTATCCATCCGAACGGTAAGCGTAGTGCTCATTTCAACCCCACTCCGTAATCTTTTGATGCAATAATACTATCATCTGAACACATGTGAACACTATTCTATGGTTCCATAAGTCTCGTAAGTTGAGTAGGAACCTTCGGCACTTCGGCACAAACCTTCGGTTTTCACTCAATTAGCGGGAGAGCATCACCAAATAAGTTGTTCGCTCTCTGAAAGTTTGAACCCGTGGAACGTTTCAATGTTCCAACAAGTCAACCCATCAACCTCAGACAAGCAAGCCCACTGATAATCAGTAATCGAAGTTCCATACTCCAATACCTGCGGAGTGATATCTTCTTCCTCAAACCCCCACAGATCACTGCTTGAGCACACTCCCTTGTCAGACTCTCCCATCACCCAAACTCTGCGACCATTCCACTCATCTTCATCACAGCCTTGCGGAACTGGAAGAGTGAAGAAAGCCTCGGTTGCTTCACAGACGATACCTCCCGATGCGCCACCTTCGGGGCCTTCTTCATAGGGCATCCAGTTGCAGCGAATAATCTCAGACAGCGTTACAAAGATATGGAAGCCATAGGTCTTGCCAGCAACATCAGGTTCATCGCTTGCACCGGCTGGAACGCCGTCACACACGATCTGGTTCACACCCGCAGGCAGAATGACTCCATTAGAGCAA
>WRJP01000188.1 GCA_009778535.1 Propionibacteriaceae bacterium
CTTGGGCTGGCTCGAAGGCCAATACGTTCACCCCATCGCACAGCGCAAACAGACTCACTTCTGGCCCGTCCAAATACTCCTCAACCACGACCTTCCCACATCCGGCGGCATGAGTAAGTGCTGCCTGACGATCAGTAGTAACGATCACTCCTTTACCAGCAGCCAATCCGTCATCTTTGACAACATATGGCGACCCGAGTGCATCCAACGCCGCTGCAACCTCGGCTGGGGTGCTGCACACCCGAGCAGCAGCGGTAGGTACCTCAGCCGCGTCCATGATCTGTTTTGCGAAAGATTTGCTGCCTTCCAACTGCGCCGCAGCAGCGCTTGGCCCAAACACCG
Organism: Propionibacteriaceae bacterium; assembly: GCA_009778535.1. Lineage (GTDB taxonomy): Bacteria > Actinomycetota > Actinomycetes > Propionibacteriales > Propionibacteriaceae > Propionicimonas. Next base: position 343 of record WRJP01000188.1, read on the forward strand.
CGATGCCAACCGCTCTAACTGCGTCTGCGACACCGGCGACCAACGGAGCCTCAGGCCCGATGACTACGAGATTCACCCCAAGGGCTACGGCGAGCTGCGCAACGGCATCGGGATTCATCGGGTCAATCGGGTGGTTCGTTCCGATCAGAGCAGTTCCAGGGTTCCCAGGAGCGATATGTAATTCTGCAACCTGCGGGTCGCGGTTCAGCGCCCAAGCTAGGGCGTGCTCCCGACCCCCACCACCAACAACCAGAACTTTTAGATTTTCCACTTGACAATCTTATCGCTCCGGTATTTGCTTTGATACTACTGTTTCTAGCAGCTACAGGAACTTCGCTTACGGGTTGTTCGCCTGTTTGACCGTCAAAGCGGCAACAGGGGAGTCTTTAGCTATCACATGTTTCAAAGCGCTCTCGTAGCTCGCTAAGGGAGAAGCCTTCATCCCCGAGTCTGGCTGCCTGGAGTCAAGCAGAGGATGCTCAGCGTGGCTACAGGAAATATGTGAGAGCTACTGGCAGACTTTTGGTGAGGCTAGGAGCATTATGTATTTCGACATGGGTGCCCGGATCAAGATTCCGGTCGATAATCCTATCGGCGCTGGGGTAATTGCGTTACTGGTAGCGGCTGCCGTGGTTGGAATCTTTTTTTGGCTGCTCTCCTCACTTATGGACTACATTGTTTTGCCAATCTTTCGAGTCCCCAAAGAACGTCGCGGCAGGCATCTGTTGAGTCGGCTGGTCTCGATAGCCACTCTCGTGCTCGGAGTAGCGCTGTTGCTGCTGTTTGTTCTTCCAGTTTGGGGAATACAGCCGTTACCTTGGACTATCGAAGACTTTTTCCCGCCAGGTTTTCTATCTGATTCGCCGCAGTAGCAAGCCTTTTTCGATCTATAACGAAATAGTTTTGGTTTTGAGCCACCCAAAAGAGGCGATTTTCGCCGAGAATTGGTAGAGTCTGACAGGTTGTGTGTGCCGTGGTGGCACAGTTAAGGAGAGAATGTATGCTGTCTGCCTTTGGGAATGCCCTGCGGACGCCCGATTTACGTAAGAAGATCCTCTTTACGTTTATGGTTCTAGCGATCTTTCGGGTGGGTTCAGTAACCCCGACCCCGAACGTAAACATGGAGAATGTGAATGCTTGTCGTCTTGAAGCTACGGCTGGAGACACGGCAGGTATCTATTCGATGATCAACTTGTTCTCGGGTGGCGCGCTGTTACAGTTGGCGATTTTCGCGCTTGGCATCATGCCATACATCACTGCCTCAATCATCATGCAATTATTGACGGTAGTGATTCCGCGTCTGGAATCTCTCAAAAAAGAGGGGGCCGCCGGAACCGCAAAGATTACGCAGTACACAAGGTATTTGACGCTGATGCTTGCGGTGCTTAACTCGACAGCATTCGTAACTCTGGCAGTCAACAAGCAGCTATTCCAGGGCTGCAACCGTGATTTAGTGTACGACCCCTCCTTATTCCCCATCATCGTTATGATCCTGACTATGACTGCCGGTACCGGTGTCATCATGTGGCTTGGTGAGTTAATTACCGACCGTGGGGTCGGTAACGGCATGTCAGTGATGATCTTCACTCAGATTGCCGCTCAATTCCCAGCCTCGCTGTGGGGGATTAAAGAATCCCGCGGCAGCGAAGCTGAAGGCTGGATCATGTTCATCATCGTGCTGCTGATAGGGCTAGCGGTCATGGTATGTGTGATTTTCGTAGAGCAGGCGCAACGCCGTATCCCAGTGCAATACGCAAAACGGATGGTTGGACGCAAACTTGTGGGAGGTACAACCACCTACATTCCAATGAAGGTAAACCAGGCAGGCGTTATCCCCGTCATCTTTGCATCGTCAATACTTTATCTGCCGGTTCTCTACGCACAGTTCAGACCAGTTGGCGCAGACGGTCAGATCGACCCGATCTCAGAGTGGATACAGCGGAATCTGACCAGCGGTGAAGGATGGATTTACTCGTTGATATTCGGCTTGCTCATTATTGGTTTCGCATACTTCTATGTCTCGATTACCTTCAACTCTGACGAAGTATCAGACAACATGAAGAAATACGGCGGATTTATCCCAGGTACCAGAGCTGGAGGGCCAACCTCACGATATTTGAAGTATGTCCTAAACCGCCTAACCTTCCCGGGGTCGCTCTATCTGGCCATTGTCGCGCTCATTCCAAACCTTGCATTCCTGTTGCTTAATACCA
>WRJP01000189.1 GCA_009778535.1 Propionibacteriaceae bacterium
CGTGTTCCTTTCCCCAGGTGAAAGAGTGGTTGTTGGGACAGGTATAGCGCTTGCCATCCCGCCGGGCTGGGTTGGGTTGATACATCCCCGCTCCGGATTGGCAGCACGCAGCGGACTGACAATCGTCAATTCACCAGGCACTATCGATTCTGGCTATCGCGGCGAAATCAAGGTCTGTTTGCTTAACACTGACCCGAAAATGCCCATAGAACTCAAACGCGGCGATAAAATCGCTCAGTTGCTGCTGCAACGCGTAGCTCAAGCGGCCTTGTATGAAGTGGAACATTTCGACGAGACCGAACGCGGAGAGCAAGGCTACGGTTCGAGCGGCGGCATCCAGAGTTGGGGTACGGGAGGTAAGTGATGTTTGGGAGCCGACTGCGAAAACCGGCCTCGGAATATGATGCAATTTTTGAAGAATTGAATGCCTTGAAGGACGAAGAAGATCGTGCGGATGCGTCTTCTGAAGCTGACATTTGGCGTACCGATGGTCCGTTCGACATCTCCGAGGTTGAGATAGAACGCGAAAACGTAATCGATCTTGGCGCTTTGATTGTCACACACTTTCCCGGGTTGCAACTGCAACTGCTGCGTAGCCCCGATGGAGAAATCCATACTGTGTTAGCAGTTTGGAAGGATTCTGCGTTGGGGTTATCGTTATTCGCCGAAGCAACATCAACTGACTCGACTGACGCGGTCAAGTCCAGATTAGAAGCGTTTTCCGATCAAATCCGCGCTGCCGACGGCGAAGTTGTCTGGAATGCTTCCGGGCCATTCGGCTTGGTATTGCAGGTGAAAGTGCCTGTTGAAGCCGACGCTGCTGCTGATCTGGGAATGCAGGTCTCGCAAGTATGGGCGGTGAAGGGGCCAAGGTGGGTGCTGCAAGGCCAACTCTTGGGCGAACAAGCACTACATCCGCTCAACGCGAAACCGACTAAAGTTTTTCTGGAATTCTTCCGCAATGCTGTGGTTCGGCGGGGCGTTGAACCAATCCCTCCCGGAGGTCGGATTTCTTTGAGCGCCCCAGAGGAAGAATGATGGCTAAGAAGAATATTATTCAACGCTTGCGGACACGCTTTTCGCCGACTGCGGCTGATTCGGACGTTGAAGTCGAAGCGTTGGAAGATTCGAGTTTTACAAAAATCGGAGATATTGAGACTAGGGGAGAGGTGAGCGTTCAAGGCGTAGTGACTTCGCTGGAATTGAAGGAATGCGAAGGTGCGCCTTGGCTCGAAGCCGAGGTCTTTGATGAAACCGACGTGCTGAATTTGGTTTGGATGGGACGCCAGGCCGTTCCTGGCGTGAAACTCGGGCGGATATTGACCTTAAAGGGCAGAGTAAATATCAGTGGCGGTGTGAAACGCATGTATAACCCCAACTATGAGTTGGGTGGCATCCGCCAATCAGTTGAGTGAGTCGCCTGCCGATTTTCCGCGTCACTGGTTCGCTTCAGCTTCACCGCCACACACAGTTTCGGTTTTTGGCATCAGATACTGAGCTAGCTCGGGTTCAAAGCTGGGATCGCAGACGAAAAGCAGTTCGTCGTTAGGTTCCAAGATGGTTTGAGGCTGGGGGGCTTGCGATATGGCATTACGCAAAATGCAGACCAGCACACAGTCTCCCGGGAATTCCAGGTCTTCTACCTTAACGCCGATTCTTGGCGACTGTGCGGGGAGCGTCATTTCAACGAGGTTCGCGTTGCCGCTACGGAAGCTGAACAGGCGAACCAAATCACCTACGGTCACTGCTTCTTCGACCAGCGCACCGATGAGCCTTGGAGTGGAGACCATGACATCTACCCCCCAAAGATCATTGAACATCCACTCGTTTGCAGGATGGTTGACCCTTGATACAGTTCGGGGCACTCCAAATTCGGTCTTGGCCAGCAGCGAATGGACGAGATTGGCTTTGTCGTCGCCGGTTGCAGCGATGGCCACGTCACAGGTGTCAAGTTTGGCCAATTCCAGCGATTCGAGCTCGCATGCGTCTGCTAGCAAGTACTCAACCTGGGGAATTTGATGGGTGGCTATGACGTCGCTTTCTTTTTCTATCAACAGCACGCTGTGACCATTTGAGGAGAGCTCTTTGGCGATGGATGTTCCGACATTGCCCGCTCCCGCTATTACCACACGCATGGTATACCTCTCAGACTGGTGGGTTTCCAAAGAGCAGTTCAACTTCGGGAACCTGCTCATCATTGACACCGATGTACACAAGATCACCGTCTTGGAAGACAGTTTCCGGATTGGGGATCATGCCGATACCGAAGCGAACCACAAAGGGGATTTTGCAGTTGGCCTTGCGTTCCATAGCGCTCAACCTAGTTCCAACCCATTCCGAATCCACTTGTACTTCTACCAGCCGAACGTTGCCAGACGGGTCGCGCCACTGTGGTTCAGAACCCGAGGGTAGCAGGCGGCGCATTACTTGGTCGGCAGACCAGCGCACAGTTGCTACGGATGGGATTCCGAGTCGTTCGTAGATTTCAGCACGGCCTTGGTCGTAAATTCTAGCGACCACATTTTCGATCTTAAA